>JAFLJW010000181.1 GCA_022712815.1 Pseudodesulfovibrio sp.
CCTGCCTGTTGCCATGTCCATGACATTTGAAGGCCCGGCATCCCTTACCGGAACCAGCCCGCTGACCTTTGTGGACACCATGCAGAACATGGGCGTTGAGCTTATCGGCACCAACTGTTCCGCTGGTCCCGAGCAGATGCAGGACACCCTGAAAGCATGGGCACCGCGTCTCGAAACAGCGACTTTTGCCGAAGCCAATGCGGGCCTTCCCGAATTGGACGACGAAGGCAACACGGCCTTCCGTCTGCAGCCCGAACCATTTGCTGAACAGGCCTGCAAATTTGTCGATTTGGGCGCAAAATTCATCGGCGGTTGCTGCGGCACCACACCCGACCACATCCGCGCACTGCGCGCCAAGGTCGGCGATACCGCATGGAAAAGGCCCGTAAAGACCGACGATGCGCAGATGGTTCTGACCTCACGCTCCGTCTCGGTTCCCATTGGGTTCAACCACCCCGGGGCCATCATCGGCGAACGTATCAACCCCACTGGCAAGAAGCAGCTTACCGCTGAATTGCAGGAAGGCATTTACACCGAAGCCCTCCGTTTCGCCACTGAGCAGATTGATCTCGGAGCCCCGATCCTCGACGTCAATGTCGGCGCACCGCTGGTGGACGAGACTGTACTGCTACCGGAACTGGTCAAGACGCTTGTGGCCCGATTTCAGGCACCCCTTTCCATCGATTCCAACGACCCGAAAGCTGTTGAAGCCGGACTGTGGAACTACCCCGGTTCACCGCTGGTCAACTCCATTTCCGGCGAGCCCGGCAAGATGGAAGAGCTTGGCCCGCTATGCAAAATGTTCGGCGCACCGTTCATCCTGCTGCCCATTGTCGGCAACAAGCTACCTGTCACAGCCAAGGAACGACTCGCCGTGATCGAAGACCTGCTGGTAACAGCCGAAGGATTCGGTATCCCCAGACGGCTGATAATGGTCGATGCCCTGGCACTGACCGTCTCATCCAAGCCGGAAGCAGCACGCCACTCTCTCGAAGTCATGCGCTACTGCCGCGAGGAATGGGGGCTGACCACCACCATCGGGTTGTCCAATATCTCCTTTGGCCTGCCCGCCCGCGAGTTGCTGAACTCAACCTTCCTGTCGCTCTCCATGGCATCGGGCCTCTGTTCATTCATCAGCAACCCGAATTCTTCGCGCATTCAGGAAACCCTGCATTCCGCCGAGGTTCTGCTCAACCGGGATCCGTTGGCGAAGCGGTATATCAGCAAGTTCTCCGATTGGACCCAGGCCGAACCGACCCAGGCCAAGACCACCAGTAGCGGCGGAGACACTTCGGGTCTGCCTGCTGCCCAGGCCGCAATCATTAAAGGCGACAAGGACGGCATCATCAAACTGGTCGATATCGAACTGGATGGCGGCATGTCCGCCATGGAGATCGTCAACGACCTGCTGATCCCCGGCATCCTGACCGTGGGCGAAAAATATGAGAAAAAGGAATATTTCCTGCCCCAGCTTCTCCAGTCCGCAGAGACCATGCAAGAGGCCTTCAAGCGGCTCAAGCCCCTGCTGGAAGAGGATGAGAACGCGGTGGACAAACCCGTGATAGTCATGGCGACCGTGGAAGGTGACATTCACGACATCGGTAAGAATATCGTCTGCCTGATGCTCAAGAACTACGGCTTTGATGTCGTGGATCTGGGCAAGGACGTGACGGCAGAGGTCATCGTCAAGGCCGCTGCCGAAAACAATGCCGCCATCATCGGGTTGTCCGCGCTCATGACCACCACCATGGGCCGCATGGAAGACACGGTGAAGCTGTGCAGGGAACGCGGAATGGATACCAAAGTAATTATCGGCGGGGCCGTGGTCACCGAGAAATTCTGTACCGCCATCGGCGCGGACGGGTGGTCTACCGATGCGGTCAAGGCTGTGAAATTGGCTCAAAGCTTGACGCAGTAGCTGGTATATAATTAATGACTTGCGCGGGTGGGGTTGCCAAACCCTGCCCGTGCTTTTATTTGGAATACAAGTCTGCTAGACTGTCTTCAACGAATTCATGAGGTGCTCTATGATGAAATTGTGGCGGTTCACCGCTTTATTGATAGTTCTGGTCCTGCTGGTGGCATGCTCCGGAGAATCTACTCCTGAAGCCAAGGGCACTCTTTCGAGCGATTCCGGGAACGCCAGGGGAAATACGGATTTTCCTTTCATGGGTGTGGCCGAGCTGGACACTTATCTGGCGGCCAATTCGGGCAAGCCGACCATGGTGCTTTTCTGGACCACGTGGTGTCCTTCCTGCAAGCAGGAGATTCCTGAAATGGAACTGCTCAACAAATCCCATGGGGACAAAATGAATATCATCACGATTTCCCTGGACGAAAAAGTGGCTGCACTTGATAAGTTTTTCGAGAAAGGCATGCTTGATCTGCCCGTATACATAGGCGACCAGGCGATTTCAGAAAAGTTCAACGTCTCCGCCATCCCGACCCTGGTCATCTTCAACAAGGAAGGGAAAATGACGTTCGCCCAGCCCGGCATCTTCCCCCATTCCATGCTCACGGCCATGGCCGACAAACTAATCAAACAGTAGACAAGATGATTCGCAAAGCCCGCATAGAAGACGTCAAGGTGATCCACAGCCTGCTCATACGCAACGAAGAGCACGATGAATTGGTCCTGCCTCGGTCGTTCAGTCAGCTCTATTCCCATCTACGCGATTTTTTCGTGACCCTGGACGAGGACGGCAAGGTCCTTGGCTGTTGCGCCCTGAACATTATCTGGGACAATCTGGCCGAGATCCGTTCGCTGGTCATCCTGCCGGAACATCGGGGTAAAAAGCTCGGTCGCAAGCTGGTTGAAGCGTGTTTGAGCGAGGCCGTGACACTGGGCATATACAAGGTGTATACCCTCACGGAACAGACCGGGTTTTTCGCTCACATGGACTTCAAGCA
>JAFLJW010000240.1 GCA_022712815.1 Pseudodesulfovibrio sp.
GCGCACATCCTTGACCAGAGCGTACATGATGTCGGTTTTGTCGTCTTCGCTGCGGTAACTTTTGAGGCCGCAGAGGATTGCCGCCTCGGTCAGCGTTGTTTCTGGCACTTCATGGCCGGGGTGATCCCGCTTGAGGATGACGTGCGAGCTGGGACCATCCGCCGCATGGAGCCAGTAGTCGAAAGGGCTGGCTGCTTTGCTCAGGATGTCGTGATTGGCTTTCTTGTTCTTGCCTCGGATGATGGTAAATCCGTCGGAAGAGCGAAAGAGGGCGATGGCAAGCCCTTTGTATCGTTTCGGCAAAGGTGGTGGGCCATCAATCGGTTGAGATGTTCGTTGTTTGACCTGTGCGATGCCGGGCAGACTGCCGGTTTCCAATTGCGCCAATTGTTTGAGCAATTCCTTTCGTCTACGTCTAATATGAGGGAACCCTCGTTGCGCCTTGGCAGAGAGCTTGAAGTATTTCTCCATGTTCTCGGTGGGCGAAAGGTGCGGATTGAGAGGGACGGTCATGGGGCCGAGTTTCGGATGTGTGACCGCTATTTTCTCTAATCCCTTGGCCTCCTTGAAACGGTAAAGTTCTGCCTGAAGAGCCTCGGCTTTGATCTTTTCTTTAGCCAGTTTGTTGAGTCGGGCTTCTTCCTCATCCAGACTTGCCATGTTGCGTTTCAGTTTTTTTCTGGCTCGTTTGAGGATGGTTCGTTCCGGCTTTTCATCTTCCATTTCCATGAGCGGGAACAGGGTGCGCTCCCCAAATGCATTGGCAGCATCAAGAGCTGAACCGAATTTTTCATCATTCGTATCGGAAGACCAGACAAGGGGCGGTGCCCATCCATTTTTTGTTCGAGGAAGGTAGAAAGTGTTTGCCGAACCACTTGCCACACCGAAATACAGCGCGTGGGCCTCATCGCTCAAGCGGGTGGTGACAGCTTTTCTCAAAGGTGGTGATATGTGTGGGTACTCGCGCCATATTTCAGGGTTATCGAGTACGTCTTCAAAGGCGGGCCAGTCCGGCTGCTGGCCGAATCTGTCTTCCAGTTGATCAACGAGTTTCATGCCGGTTCTGCAATCTAGAATCAGGTAAGTTCCGCAATCCGGTTCATCACGGGGAGTGAGTTCCAGTGCCAGGCGCAGGCTTGGCCAGTCAATATGGGCAGCGAGGATTTTGCGGTTCCTGAGTCGTTTGCGGAACCACATTGCCATGGCCGGAGCGTTTTGCGGATTAACGGGTCTGGTGGGGGACAAAAATAAATGGCCCGCCGATTTGGCGGGTCTGAAGAGCAAGTTAAGTTGTCCGCCTCGGTTCTGGAGAGCCAAAGTCCAGACTCCGGGAGCAGGGCCGAATACCTTGTCGATACGGCGACCTGCCAACTGGGAGCCAAGCTCGGTAGCAAGGAAGCGAAAGAAGTTGGCTTCCATGGCTGCTAGGTGGCGAAAGGACAGACGAGCTGACGGCTATTCGCCGCGAACAGCCTCGTCTTCTTCCTGTTTGCTTTTGCAATTGATGCAGAGAGTGGTCATTGGTCTGGCTTTCAGGCGTGGAATGGATATTTCATCACTGCATTCCTGGCAGATGCCGAATTTGCCGTCTTCTATGCGGTCAACCGCTTTCTGGATTTTCTTGATCAATTTGCGTTCACGATCACGAAGCCGCAGGGTGAAAGCCCTGTCGGATTCGGCGGTGGCTCTGTCTGCCGGGTCGGCGTAGACTTCTCCGGATTCTGTCATGTCTTCGATTGTTTCCTCACTTTTCTTGAGGATGTCATCGAGCATGCCTTTTAACGTATCTTTGAAGTACTGAAGATCTTTGGCTTCCAAAACGTACCTCCCCTGTGAGTTAATGATCGGTTTGAGGAGTAAAACTGGTAATCCCTTTTTCTACTCAATTAATGCGGGTTGGTATACTAAAAATGGACTGAAAGTAAAGCCTTTCCATTAGTTGAAAAACACCAAATGGTTCTTGAGGTTCGTAAATACGGGAAAAATAATAAAATGACCTTGACAGCTAAAGGGGTCGCGGGTAGACAATGATTCGCTTTTAAGAGCGGGAATAACTCAGTGGTAGAGTGCAACCTTGCCAAGGTTGAAGTCGCGAGTTCAAATCTCGTTTCCCGCTCCAAAAGAGGCGACATAGCCAAGTGGTAAGGCAGAGGTCTGCAAAACCTCCATTCTCCGGTTCAAATCCGGATGTCGCCTCCATCTGCGGGAATAACTCAGTGGTAGAGTGCAACCTTGCCAAGGTTGAAGTCGCGAGTTCAAATCTCGTTTCCCGCTCCATGATCATATGGCCGACCCTTCGGGGGTCGGCCTTTCTCCCCTGCGGGAATAACTCAGTGGTAGAGTGTAACCTTGCCAAGGTTGAAGTCGCGAGTTCAAATCTCGTTTCCCGCTCCAAGATATTAAAGCCAGTCTCCATGAGGCTGGCTTTTCTTTTTTCAAGAACAAATTGCCGTCATCTATTCCTGCCAAAAGACTTGGGTCTCAATTGTTCAGAATATCTCTTCTTGTTGATATTGCGTGTCTTTTTATTAAATTACATTATTTTTCCGGTTTTGGGCCGCTCCGGTATGGTCCGTGCAATTGTGGTAGTCGACGGCAAAGATTTCCCAAACACGAACACCGTCCATATCATTATGAACAACACAGATTATGCATGCGGATATGAAAGCAAAGGCCTGACACAGATCAACCTGACCGTGTCGCCTCTGGCCTCGGTAGGAATTCAGGCCAGGAACTTTACTGCCGCTATCCTTGGTCCAAGGTCGAGCATCGCGCCTGATTTTTATACGGCGGACAGTCTCGCTCTGGATATCGAGCAATTATGCGATTTAGAGCAGCCTGTTACCGATTCACGCCTTCTCAATGTGGCAGTGAAGTACTTCTTTGCCTACGTCCATGAGGGGGCGCATGGTGACAGGGTGCCGTATGCCGAAATAGCAGGGCTTTACGAACAGTTTTCCAGACATCAGAGCTTGAACGAGCCGTTTGATGACATTGAGATCATGAATCGTTTGAGGCAGTGGTCCTCGGTCCTTCGGGTGCTGGCAGATGCTCCGAGAGCGGCCCATGTCATGCGGGCTGTGATCGGGCAATGTGATGCCCCTCGCAGTTCGGGCGGACCCTATGTCGGTGTTGATATCGGTGCCGGAACCGGGGTTATGCTTCTGGCACAGCAGATACAGGCCCGGCGTAACGGGTACACGGATATTCAGACCCTGGGATTCCAGACAGACCCCGTCTCAGGGGAGCGGACGCACGATCTGGTGCATTCCCTTGGCGCAGGCAGTGTCATGCTGGCCGACCCCACGCGGGAGGGTGCTTACGGCGTTCTGCATGGTCGTGGCATCAGCTACGCCGCCAATGAGGTGGTCGCAGGGATTCAGCAGTCTTTGTGCGAAGAGAATTTTTTTCGAAAATACAAAGCGTTTTTTGCGGCAGTCGGAGATCGGATACAGCAGACGGCTTTTTTCCCGGAAGGGCTGATAGCCCACAGCGGAATAGTTGGGGCATCCGTAATTCTCGCAAAGGAAAACGGCTTTCAGGCTCCTCCGGAATATATGGATGTGGAATTTATCCCTCAGGGGCTGATCATCGAGGGCAAAGTGCTTCCCATGCATAAGTTGGGCAGGGATTTTCATCAGTACCTGACGTGATGGGAATATGTCTAAATTGAATGAAGCCCGGTCGTTTGGTCGGGCTTTTCCATGTTCGGATAGCGATGGCGGCGGCCTTGATCTGCATTTTGCTCATTTTGCTGAAAAAACAAAAACTTGCGGTTTGTCCGCGCTGCGGGTAGAGAGCAAAAATAACGAAAAGGAGCCGGAAATATCATGTTGAAACCATCCGTCGGCGTTGCCCTTGAAGGGCTGCCATATATCTTTATTTCTGCATTCATTACATTGATTTTCGCCATTATCGGTTGCTGGCCCGTTGCCGTTCTCGGCCTCGGCATCACCTGCTTTATCGGACATTTCTTCCGTGACCCTGAGCGTGTCGGCCCTGAAGATGCCGAGGCAGTCGCTTCTCCCGCTGACGGCAAGATCATCAAGGTTACCCGCGAGGCTGATCCGATTTCAGGCGAAATGCGTCAGGTAATCTGCATCTTTATGAATGTCTTCAACGTGCATGTGAACCGGATGCCCGTTTCCGGTAAAGTGGAGCGTATCCGCTATATCCCGGGAAAATATTTCAACGCCTCCTTTGACAAGGCCAGCAAGGATAACGAGCGCAATGTCATTGTCGTGACCGGCAAAGGCAACCAGCGTTTTACCATGGTTCAGATTGCCGGACTCATCGCCCGGCGCATTGTCTGCTGGGCTGAGCCTGCCGATAAATTCAAGCGTGGTGAGCGGTTTGGTATGATCAAGTTCGGTTCCAGAGTTGACCTTTATATCCCGGATGGCTATGTACCAGTTGTTGGCGTTGGTAAAAAAGTCATCGCTGGCGAGACTGTTCTGGCTGAAAAGCGCAAGGATTGATTTTAGGTTGTATTGATAACAGTTTATCATAACTGAGGAAATTAAATTGCCGCGTCACAAAAGCGTCTACATTCTGCCAAATCTGCTGACCATAGCCAGCATGTTCATTGGCTTTCTGGGATTGACCTGGGCCATTCAGGGAGACTTTGTTTCCTGCGCCCTGTGCATTCTGGCGAGTTGTGTGTTCGATGGTTTGGACGGCAAGGTTGCACGCATGACCGGCACCACCAGTGAGTTCGGCGTTCAGTTGGATTCTCTGGCCGATTTGGTGACATTTGGCGTTGTCCCCGCCACCATGTCCTACTTGTGGATGCTCGAAGGATACGGACGTCTGGGCCTGATGGCAGCCTTCCTTTTCATGGCCTGCGGCGCACTCCGTCTGGCTCGTTTCAATGTTCAGGCAGCCACCAGTGCAAAGAATCATTTCATTGGCTTGCCCATTCCGGCGGCAGCTTGTACCGTGGCAACATTGGTCCTTTTTTCCGAATACATTCCTGAAGCTTACGCACAGTCCATATTGCCCATCAGCACACTGGTTCTCGTTTACGTGCTTTCCTTTTTCATGGTCAGCACCATTCGCTTTTATTCCTTCAAGGAGTTCAGCGCGTTCAAGGCTCATCCCTTCAGTTGGATGGTCACGGCGATTCTGGTTTTTTCATTGGTAGCTTCCCGTCCCAAGTTCTTGGGCTTCATTATTTTTCTTGGCTACCTTATTTCCGGCCCTCTCTACACCATTTTCCTACTATCCCGCAGAAGCAAACGACTACTACGGGATAGCTCAAAGGAAGAGCTAGGCTAGCTCTCACTCATCCCATATTAGTACGTCGTACTGACCATTCTACCGCCCGCACATGATGCGTTCTGGCGGTTGTAACTATATACGCAAACATTTTATTACTACCCTCGTTATGAGGGAAATACCGGAGGATACCATGGCTGACAGAGTATATGTATTTGATACCACCTTGCGTGACGGTGAACAGTCTCCTGGCGCGACCATGAATCTGGATGAAAAAATTCGCATGGCCCATCAGCTCGAAACCCTGGGTGTTGATATCATCGAAGCAGGGTTTCCCATTGCCAGTCAGGGCGATTTTGAAGCAGTTCAGGCCATTGCCAGAGCCGTTGACAATGTTCAGGTTGCCGGTTTGTGTCGATCGGTCAAAGGCGACATAGATCGTTGTTGGGAGGCGATCAAGGATGCCAAGAATCCACGCATCCATATCTTCCTCGCCACCAGCGAAATTCACATGAAATACAAGTTGGACAAGACGGCTGACGAAGTTCTCGTGATGGCCGAAAAAGCCGTGAAACATGCGGCTCAGTATACCGGAAACGTGGAGTTTTCAGCCGAGGATGCCTCACGTTCCGACTGGGATTTTTTGGTCAAGATCACCGAGACCGTTATTGATGCCGGGGCCACGGTCGTCAACATCCCGGATACCGTTGGTTACACCCAGCCGTTTGAATATTACGACATAATCAAATACCTGATGGACAACGTGAAGAACGTGGACAAGGCGATCATCAGCGTCCATTGCCATAATGATCTCGGTTCTGCCGTTGCCAACAGTCTGGCCGCTATCAAGGCCGGTGCCCGGCAGGTGGAGTGCACGGTGCTCGGTATCGGTGAACGCGCCGGTAATGCCGCGCTTGAAGATCTTGTCATGGCGATCAACACCCGCAAGGAATTGTATGACGTTGAGACCGGTGTCGTCACCGAGCAGCTTTTCCCGTCCTGCCGTCGCCTCTCGCAGATTATCGGCATGCCCATTCCGCCGAACAAGGCCATTGTAGGCGCAAATGCATTTGCCCATGAATCCGGGGTGCATCAGGATGGCGTGATCAAAAATCGTCTGACATATGAGATCATGACCCCGGCTTCCATCGGGCGCAAAAGTAATGACATCGTCATTGGCAAGCATTCCGGCAGTCATGCGGTCAAGAACAAGGCCAAGGAACTGGGCTACGTGTTGGATGATGAGCAGGTGCAGATTCTTTTCAGAGCGGTCAAGGATTTGGCCGACAAGAAGGAGCAGGTCTTTGACGAGGATGTCGAAGCGTTGATTCTGGAGAAGGTCTATCGCCGTCTCGACAGGTTTCGTCTGGTGGACATGAGCGTTTTTTCCGGTACCGGAAATGTGCCGCCCCATGCTGCCATGGTCATGGAATTCGGCAAGGAAGGCGATGAAATCGAAACCAGGCAAATCAGCGAGTTTGGTGAAGGTTCGGTTGACGCGGTGTTCAAGTCCATTTATTCCTTGATTGGGGTTTCCCCGAAACTTGAAGTTTATTCGGTCAATGCCGTCACCGAAGGCTCTGATGCCCTGGCCGGTGTTGCCGTGCGCATAGAACATGACGGTGTAAAAGCCGTGGGACGCGCCAATGATGGCGATGTCATCAAGGCCAGTGCTCTGGCCATGGTCAATGCCTTGAACAGAATTGAAAAAGCCAAAGAGGAGAGATAGAAAATGGGTCAGACGTTAGCTGAGAAAATTCTGCAAAAGCATACGGATCAGGAAATCACCGAGGCTGGGCAGATTGTCCAGTGCCGGGTTTCCATGGTCCTGGCAAACGATGTTACTGCTCCTTTGGCGATCAAATCATTCAAGGCCATGGGCGCGAAAAAGGTCTTTGATCAGAATAAAATTGCCTTGGTTTGCGATCATTTCACCCCGAATAAGGATATCGATTCTGCTGAGCAGGTGAAGGGTGTTCGTGAGTTTGCCGAAGAGATGGGCGTGACCCATTACTATGAATGTGGCGATGTCGGCGTTGAGCATGCTTTGCTGCCGGAAAAGGGCATTGTCGGTCCCGGCGATGTCGTTATCGGCGCGGATTCCCACACCTGCACTTACGGAGGCCTGGGCGCATTCGCCACAGGCATGGGGTCCACCGACATCGGTGCGGCCATGGCTCTGGGCGAGACCTGGTTCAAGGTACCATCGACCATCAAGGTCAATATTACCGGTACGCCGAAAGAGCATGTCAGCGCAAAGGATTTTGTCCTTAATCAGATCGGGCAGCTCGGTGTTTCCGGTGCGCTTTACAAGGCTTTGGAATACTCAGGTGAGGTCGTGGACAACATGTCCATCGAAGGACGGATGACCATTGCCAACATGGCCATCGAAGCTGGCGGCAAGGTCGGTTTGTTCTCGGTTGATCAGAAAACATTGGATTACGCTGCCACGGCTGGTTTCTCAGGCGGCGAGGCAATGACTCCCGATGCAGACGCCGTGTATGAGCGCGTTCTCAATATCGACGTCACGGACATGGAGCCGCAGATTGCCTGCCCGCACCTGCCGGACAATGTCAAACCGGTTGACGAGACCGCTGGCGTGAGGATTCATCAGGCTGTCATCGGCTCCTGCACCAATGGTCGTATTGAAGACCTGCGCGTGGCCGCAGCAATACTTAAAGGGCGCAAGGTTGACCCCAAGGTACGTTGCATCATCCTGCCTGCGACTCCTGCCATCTGGAAGGCATGCATGAGGGAAGGGCTGATGGAAATATTCATGGATGCCGGGTGTATTGTCGGCCCTCCGACCTGCGGACCGTGTCTGGGCGGACACATGGGTATCCTGGCTGGCGGCGAGGTTTCCATCGCTACCACCAACCGCAACTTCAGGGGCCGCATGGGTTCTCTTAAGAGCGAAGTCTATCTGTCCAATCCCGCTGTGGCCGCTGCCAGTGCCATTGCCGGTGAGATCATCAATCCAGCTAAATTGTAGGAGATATATAATGAAAGTTACTGGAACCGCCCATAAGGTGGGCGACCACATAGATACTGATGCCATCATCCCGGCTCGTTTTCTTGTGACCACTGATTCCAAGATTCTCGGCGATAACTGCATGGCAGGACTGGAAGCCGATTGGGTCAAGCGCGTCAAGAAGAACGATGTCCTTGTCGGTGGCGAAAACTTTGGCTGCGGCTCTTCCCGTGAGCATGCGCCCATCTCTATTCTCGGCGCAGGTATTCCAGTTGTCCTGGCAAAGAACTTTGCTCGTATTTTTTACCGCAATGGTTTCAATATGGGGCTGGTGTTGCTCGAACTCGGCGACGACATCGACAAGATCAAGGACACCGACCAGATCGAAGTGGATACAGCAACTGGTGAGGTCAAAAATATCACCACCGGCACCACCATCAAGGCTGCTGCGGTTCCGCCTTTCATGCAGAAAATTCTGGATGTAGGCGGTCTGGTTGAATACGTCAGGGAAAAACTCGCTTAGTTGAATTCAGTCAGTTTCAATAGGCTGAATTTGTAAAATATTGATTCAAATCGATTGGAGAGAGAGATGAAAATTTGCGTATTGCCGGGTGACGGCATAGGTCGGGAGATCATTTCCCAGGGTCTCCGTGTTCTGGACAAGGTAGGCGACAAGTTTGGACAGAAGTTCGAGACCACCGAAGCCTTGATCGGCGGTTGCGCCATAGACGCCGAGGGCACACCGCTTCCGGCTGAGACCGTCGCCAAATGCAAGGATTCCGATGCTGTGCTGCTTGGTGCTGTCGGTGGTCCCAAGTGGGATACCATTGATCCGGCCATTCGCCCGGAGAAGGGGCTGCTTGGTATCCGCAAGGAGCTGAAGCTTTTCGCCAACCTGCGTCCAGCCAACCTGTTCAAGCAGTTGGCTGATGCCTGCTACCTGCGCCCTGACATTGTCGCCAAGGGGCTTGATATCATGGTCGTACGTGAGTTGACCGGTGGTATCTATTTTGGGGAACCTCGCTTTGACGGCGAGAAAGACGGCGAGCGTTTTGGTTTCAATACCATGACCTATTATGAGCATGAGATTCGTCGCATTGCCAAGGTTGCTTTCGAGGCTGCCCGCAAGCGTTCCAGTCGTGTCTGCTCCGTGGACAAGGCCAATGTTCTCGATGTTTCCCGCGTCTGGCGTGAGATCGTCATTGATGAGCACAAGAATTATTCCGATATTGAATTGTCCCATATGTACGTGGACAACGCGGCCATGCAGCTTGTGCGTGACCCGTCCCAGTTCGACGTTTTGGTCACCGGCAATCTGTTCGGCGACATCCTGTCTGACGAAGCTGCGGCCATCACCGGTTCCATCGGCATGCTGCCGTCCGCGTCTCTGGGTGAGGATAATCCCGGCCTGTTTGAACCGATCCACGGTTCTGCACCGGACATTATGGGACAGGACAAGGCCAACCCGCTGGCAACTATCCTGTCCGTATCCATGATGCTCAGGCACGCTTTTAACATGACCGATGAGGCCGACTGCATCGAGCAGGCTGTGGAGAAAACTCTGGAGCAGGGCTACCGTACCGGCGATATCATGCAGGACGGCTGCAAGGCTGTCGGATGCATCGAGATGGCGGAGGCCGTTCTGGCGAATCTGTAGAGAGAAATAAGAGTATAAAAAAGGCCGTATCATTTTTCATGATGCGGCCTTTTTTATTGATTTCTGTGTGGGTTAAAATGCAATCGTTCTGGAGATTATCTTATTTATTTTGATGGCTTTCTTGGCTGTATCGAGGTTGATGAAGCCAAGGGTCATGCAGACACCGAGGTAATCCATCTGGAGGATGTTCATTTTCTGGAGCACTTTTTCATTTTGCTCCATGGTGATTTTTCCTTCCTGGATAAGATACCGGCTCACTTTTTCATTTTCGTCGATATCTTCAATATCAAGGTCTTCAAGGGAAATTGTTTTTATGCCTTCCTGATTGTTGCGCAGGGTGGTTAGTTGCCTTTCTTTTTCCTCGCATTCCTTTTTCAGCATTTTTGTCTGATCCATCATGAATTCATACTTACTTTTTGCTGTTTTCTTTTGAGATGCCAAGGCATTTAACTTGAAAATTTTGTTTTGGGAAATCATCTGATAGATAAACAGGAAGACTCCGACGATGACTATGAGAATTATAATTGGCAGGATCATGGTTTATGCCTGGAAGGTGTCGAGTTTTTCATCGAGTTCTTCGATCTGGACTTTGAGGTCCACGATCCCCTGTTCCAACAGTTCGATTTTCTTGGCAAATTGCTGACAAGTATTTTCGACCTCGTTGTGCTTTCTGTTAATGACTTCAGAACAATTGTATTGATGGATCATGACCACTGCCACAGAGACAAATCCGGTCATGGCCATGATGAGATAGAGAGTGCTGGAGTCGAGCATAATGAAATGTTTTCTTGAGGTCTGGCAGACTATTGTTGAAACTGGTTATTGTTTATCGCGAAGATCATTTGTTGGCAAGGGGGTGCGGCTGTTAGGTCAGTTAAATTTTTGTTACATTATTGTTTTAAAGACTTTAAATAGTTTATTTTTTTTGTTCGCGGCTTTTTTTTGACCTTGATCTCAAATTTTGATGCTTCGCTTCTGTTTTCGACTGAGATATGGGTTTCAAGGGAAACGGGAAGCCGGGAACGGGTATATTTCGAGGCTGTTCCGGCATTGTGCTCATTCAGGCGGCGGCTGACATCGGTGGTGATGCCGCAGTACAAGCTGCCATCAGCGCAGCGGAGCAGGTAAACGAACCATGATTGCATGGTTTGTTGGTAACCCGGAAGCGAGGTTTGGTCAAAACGTCTCTTGCCAATCTTCACTGACCATTATATTCCCTTTTTTTCAGCAAAAAAGAGGTTTGATCATATATGTCACGAATTACTGTCCAGAATCTTGGTAAATCATACGGCGGCGAAGCCGTGTTTTCCGACGTTGCCTTTGAGGTCTCGCCGGGCATGCGTCTTGCCCTGACCGGTCCCAACGGGTGCGGCAAGAGTACGCTGCTCAAGGTTCTGGCCGGGGAGATCGAACCGGACACCGGACAGACTGCCCTGAGCAGAGGTGCTCAGATCGGGTATGTGGCCCAGGAAATGACCGGCGAGGTGCTGACGCAGCAGCTTTTGCCTTGGGTGTTGTCAGCCCTGCCATCCTGGAATGATTTCTGGGAGCAGTGGGAAGTGGCCGTGAATGAAGGGGACGATGCTCGCATAGAAAAACTGTCCCACCGTCAGGCTGAATTCGAGGAATTGTATGGTTACAACCCGGACCACAAGGCCCGTGCCATTTTGACCGGACTTGGGTTCATGGACGAAGAACTCTTCAAGCAGATCGAGGAGCTGTCTGGTGGTTGGCGTGAACGGGCCAAGCTCGCCCGAGTGCTTTTGCAGGGCGCGGATATTTTGCTTCTGGATGAACCGACCAACCATCTTGATCTTGAAGCGGTCGAATGGCTTGAGGATTATCTTCTCAATTTTCGCGGCACGCTTGCCTTTGTTGTCCATGATCGGATTTTTCTCAATCGCGTTGCGACTCATGTGATTTTTCTCGGAAGCGGCAAGCCTGTTTTTCGGAAGGGAAATTTTGATGATTTTCTTGTCTGGGATGAGGAGAATGCGGAACAGAGACAAAAGGAAGCAGCCAAGCTTTCTGCCAGAATTGAGAATGAATACAAGTACATCAACAAATTTCGCGTCAAGGCACGCAAGGCCGCTCAGGCTCAGAGCAAGCTGAAGAAAGTGGTGAAGCTTGAGGATGAGTTGAACCTCATCAAACAGGCCCAGGCCAATTCCCACCGGGGCAAGAGCCTGAATTTCAAGCTGCCCGAGCCCAAGCGGGGCGACAAGGTACCGTTTGCCGCCGTTGATCTGGAGTTTTGCTATGACGATGCCGAGCCAATCTGGCCCGCCCTGAATATCCAGCTTTTCAGGGGCAAGAAGGTGGCTCTGGTCGCCCCGAACGGAGCGGGTAAATCAACGCTGCTCAAGCTCATTGTCGGTACTCTGCAACCGACTGGCGGGCATGTCACCATTGGCAGCGGAACTGATGTCGGTTATTTCAGCCAGCATCAGCATGAAATTTTGAATCTTGATAATTCTGCCATTGGCGAGATTCGGCGGTTGTCAGACCCCAAATTGACTGAAGAACAGGTGATGAGAGTGCTTGGCCTGTTTCTGCTTGGCGAGTCGTTTTTTCATCGCAAGGTCAAAGGATTGTCCGGTGGAGAAAAGAGCCGTCTGCTTCTGGCAAGTCTGTTTTTGGCCCGGGCCAATTTTCTCATTCTCGACGAACCGACCAACCATCTGGATATCGAAACTCGTGAAGGGTTGATCCGGGCGTTGAAAAAATATGAAGGGACTTTGTTTTTCGTTGCCCATGACAGGTATCTGCTCAACGAGGTGGCAGAAGAAATCTGGGCGCTCGATTCCGATGGCATTACTCAATATCTGGGTGGCTTTGAGGCCTATCACGCAAAGAGCAGGGAAGAGGCGGCTTGCAAGGCCAGACCAGAAGCGTGCGTTACCCAGGCATCCAAGGAAAAACGGAAACTCACCAAGGAAGAAAAACGCCATGTGGCCGAGGAACGCAATCGGGTATACCGGCTGATCAAGCCGCTCAGAAAAGAGTATGACAAGCTTGAGAGGGATCTGGAGAAGGCCCTTGAAGAACAGGCTGAATTGGAAGAGAAAATGAATGATCCCGCTACATATGAAAAGCCGGAGCAGGCGTTGAAACTAAATTCCGCCTACAAGGAAGTTTCAGAGTGGGCTGAAACCATTATGGAACAGATGGCAGAACTCGAAGAGAAAATGGAAGTCATTTCCGGAGATTTGGAGAGCGAGGAATGAAGCCCATGCTAGATGTCGTTGCCGGAATTATCTGGCATGACGGGCAATACCTTGCCGTTGAGCGGCCCGAAGGCGCAAAGATGGCCGGGTGGTGGGAATTTCCGGGCGGAAAGATTGAGGAAGGTGAGTCGCGGGACGATGCCCTTGTTCGTGAATTGCAGGAAGAGCTGGGTATCACACCGCTTGATTTCGAGTTTTGGCGGGAACTTGTGCATGAATATGACGAGTTTTCAGTCCGCTTGTACTTTTTTCATATTCACAAATATTCCGGCGAGTTGATGGCTCTTGAAAAGCAACGGATGTGCTGGGTTGATCCGTCAGGGCCGCCGATTTTCAAGTATTTGCCTGCCGATATCATGATTGTCGAAGAGCTTCATAAGTAATTTTTTCTTACTCCTGCCGGGATTTACTGATATTTCTCCATTGAACGTTCCATAAAGAAAGAGTATGTATTTCCCCCTGTCTGCTGATAAGCAGGTGGATATTGTAAGTTTTCAAGGAGTAGTGTGTTGCGTATTTGTGATTTGATTGAAGGAAAATCTCCGTTTATTTCCCTTGAGTTTTTTCCGCCCAAGGAAAAAGATGTATGGCCCAATTTTTTTGAAGAGGTCGACAAACTCAAGGAGTTGAATCCGCTGTTTGCTTCCGTCACTTACGGAGCTGGCGGCGGTACTCAGGATAATACTCTGGAAATCGTCACACGCATGAAGCGGGATCACGGCATAGAACCGATTACCCATCTGACCAGTGTCGGGGCTTCTTCTGAAAAACTGGATGATTTTTTGCAAAGCCTGCGTGATGCGGATATCCAGAATATCCTGGCCTTGCGTGGCGATCCTCCTCGGGGGCAGGCTGATTTTGATTTCAATTCCCAGGAATTCAAGCATGCCACGGATGTCATCGAGTTCATCTGTGACCGATATCCTGAAATGTGTGTTGGTGGAGCGGCATATCCTGAGCCTCATCCTGAATCGCCTTCCATTCAGTCCGACCTCAATATGGTCAACATGAAGGTACAAAAAGGTGCGGAATTTCTGGTCACCCAGATGTTTTTTGATAACCGCCTCTACTTTGATTACGTGGAGCGGTTGAAGGCCATGGGGGCGAATGTTCCGGTTCTTCCCGGCGTGTTGCCGATCCTGAGTCTTCGGTCAGCCAAGTTCATTCTTGGCTTGTGCGGAGCGGCCATTCCCGGAAAATTCCTCAGTGCTTTGGAAAAAGCTCATGCGGACGGTGGAGACGATGCAGTCTATGAATTGGGCATCGCATATGCAATCAAACAGGCTCAGGAGCTTATCGACGGTGGAGCACCAGGTGTTCATCTGTATACGCTCAATCGTGCCAAGGCCTGTCTCGAAATCGTAAAAAGTTTAAAGATATAGTGAGATTGGGAGAAGTTATGAGCAAGAATCCTGTGGTGGCTGTATGTGGCGCAACGGGCGCGGTCGGTCAGGAAATGCTGAGTGTTCTGGAACAACGGAATTTCCCGTACAGCGAGATCATTCCCATGGCATCCAGCCGGAGTGCTGGCAAGAAAGTGCCTTTCAAGGGCGGTGAACTAACCGTGGTCGAGCTGACCGAAAAATCTTTTGAAGGTGTTGATCTGGCACTCTTTTCCGCTGGAGGTGGCACATCCGAGAAATTTGCTCCCATTGCCGTCAAAGCTGGCTGCGTTGTGGTCGATAACTCGTCCGCATGGCGTATGGATGACGAGTGCCCGCTGGTCGTACCCGAAGTGAATCCGCATGATCTGGATTGGCATAAGGGCATTATTGCCAATCCGAATTGCTCCACCATTCAGATGATGGTCGCCCTGAAGCCCATTCATGACGAGGCCCGGATCAAGCGTGTGGTGGTTTCCACTTATCAGGCTGTTTCCGGAACTGGTCAGAAAGCCATCGAGGAACTTGAGAATCAGGTGCGTCGTCTCATGAACGGTCAGCCGGTGGTTGCCGATGTATATCCTCATCAGATCGCATTCAACTGCCTGCCGCAGATCGATGTTTTCATGGACAATGGCTATACCAAGGAAGAGATGAAGATGGTTCACGAAACCATCAAGATCATGGGCGATCCGTCCATCAAGGTCACCGCCACCTGCGTGCGTGTGCCGGTCTTCTACAGTCATAGCGAATCCGTGAATATCGAGACCGAGGAAAAGCTTACAGCCGATGACGTCCGGGCCTTGCTTGCCAAGTCTCCCGGTATCACCGTTGAGGATTATCCGGCAAAGAACAGTTACCCCATGTCCATCACTGCGGCGGGTGAGGACGATACATACGTTGGTCGTATCCGTGAGGATGATACCATCGAGAACGGCATCAATATGTGGATCGTTTCCGATAATATTCGCAAGGGCGCAGCCCTGAACACTGTTCAGATCGCCGAAACCCTCATTGAACGCGATTTGGTTCGCGTTCCATAGAATTTAAGGATTTATGAAATGGTGAAAGTCGTGGATTCAAAGGCCTATATGGAGGCCATGTTCGCAATCGACAGGCCCGGTTCCTCCGAGATTCATGCTTTTTATGAACATCGTGTGGGCCTGATCTGTACTGATCCCAAGCTGATGGTCATGCCGTGGGACGATCATCTCGTCCATCGGGGTGACGGTATCTTCGAGACCATGAAATTCGTGGGGAAGAAGCTTTATCAGCTTGAGCCGCACATGGCCCGGATGCAGCGGTCGAGCGAGTCGATTTTTTTGAAGCCGCCGTGTTCATGGGATGAAATCAGTGAGCTGGTCCTTGAGGTAGCCCGTGCCGGAAATCACGAAAACGGCATGGTGCGAGTCCTGCTCGGACGTGGTCCTGGCGGATTCGGTATCTATCCGTCCGAGTGCCCGGAAGCGAGCCTGTACGTGGTTTCGTATGACATGCATCCCAAGCCGGAGTCAGTTTATGAAGAGGGTGTCACCTCTTTCAAGACTTCGATCCCAGCCAAGCAGTCGTATCTGGCGACCATCAAGTCCATTGACTACTTGCCCAATGTTCTCATGAAACGCGAGGCCGAAGAGCAGGGGTATGATTACCCGTTTTGTTTCAACCGAGACGGTTTTTTGGCCGAAGGCGCCACGGAAAATGTGTGCATGGTCGATCATGGCGGCAAGCTTGTTATCCCTGAATTCACCAATGCACTGGCCGGAACCACGCTCCTGCGGGCTGTGGACCTGATCAAAGGTGAGATGTCGATAATTTTTCGTGGTATCAGGGAAGATGAAATTCTTGAAGCCCGCGAGATCATTATTGTCGGCACCACCGGTGATGCCATCCCCGTGGTCCGCTTCAATGACAAGCCCATCCACGATGTCCGTCCCGGACCGGTGGCAAAACGTATTCGGGAACTGCTCAAGCAGGACCTTGAGGAAAATGGACTCAAACTTTAAATTCTGAATTTGATAGAAAAAATAAAGGGCCATCCGAGTTGGATGGCCCTTTTTCTTTTAGAGTTGAGCTTCAGAGCCCAGGGCTGTCTGGTCAAATTGGCGTATGGCTTCTTCGGCCATGACGTCCGTTCCCATCTGCCTCATGTTGAAGTCGTGCATCATTTTGGTCACGTCCATGGGGCCGGGGATGGTCATGAAGCTGTACGCTTCGGCCCAGGAGTCTCCGCGCAGGTAGGACAGTGCCCATCTGACAGTGTGCATGTGATAATATGCCTGATTATTGATGACGATCATGGCCTTGCATCGTCCGTCTTCGGCACGTTCCCGGAAGGTGATTTTGCGGTGCTCACATGATGCCAGGGGGTAATTCACATGGAAGAACTCATTTCCGGCAAGGGCTGCCTGCACCCAAAGATCCCAGTCACGATAGATCGTATTATCCCTGAAACCCTGCGTGCTTTCCCACGCATTTTTTGTGAGTAAAACCGCTGGGCCGAGGAAGCTTCGGGATTGGAGCAATGCTTCGTTGAAGTGGGGCAGTTGCACCATGCCCGGGTGTGTGGTGTTGCCCTTTTTGGCGGCGAGACGGATGTAGTCCGTATACACGATGTCCGCTTCAGGGTGGTTGGCAAGGACCGAAAATATGGTGGTCAGATACTTGGAGTCCAATCTGTAATCGGGACGCAGAAAGAGCAGGAAGTCACCATTTGCAGCAGCGGCGGCAGCGTTGCGTGCCGTGGCCGGGGTGGCTGATTCTTCGAGGTTCTCCAGGCGGATGTTCTCAATATCGGTTATATCTGTCCAGAGGGAGCATGAGGAAGGGGGATGGTTGCCGTTGCCTGCAATAATGATTTCAATCTGATCCAGTCCGGTGGACTGACGGGAAATCGATTGCAGCAGGCGCGGCAAGCTTGGGTGGGTTTCCAGGTCGGAAACAATTATGGAGACAAAACTCTTCAAATACATTGTCGGACCCTTCCGTGGGATGTCTTTCCAAAAAACTGAGTGGGTCGGCACGTTCCGTGTGCACAGTTAGCCTCACTCGTACTCTTTTTATCGACAGTATAACGGATAACTTTAGACTTTGGCGAAAATTATTTTGAAAAAGATAGTGAATTGTTTTTATCGCTTCCCTTGCGTAGGCTTCAACCTTCACGTATGTATTGCAAAAGTTTGAGAGTATGTCGGGACCTTTTTGCCAAACAAGACCGACTTTATTCATAATTGAGCATGGTGGTGCTACGTGGCAATTTTTAAATGCGATTCCTGTGGATATGAACGAGATGTCCCTGATAAACTCGTGGGAAAGAAAGCGAAATGCCCTGATTGTGGACATGGCGTAACCATTGTCGATATAGTTTCAGCCGAAGAAGAGTTTTTTGAAGCTGACTTCGAGAACAATGGCATGTCTGCTATTGATGATGAACAGAAAAACTTTGGTCAGTCCGGCAGCGGGGTGCTTGAGTCCATTGATCTCGACGCTAAAGATGTCGAGGTTGATCTTGATGAATCAGGTGACCTTATTTGTGCGGCGTGTGGTTTTGTCATGGATGAAGGTTCTGAAGGAGATTGTCCGGAATGCGGAAAGGCAATAGAAAAGCCTGCTGATTTTCTTGAACTGAGTGAAGATGATGTCGATTTGAGTGATCTGGCCGAAGATGATGCCCCTCAGGTCTGGGAAGCTGGATTTTCCGGGGATGACATCGAAACAGATTCGGTCATTGACAACGAAGAGGTCGTGGATAAGTGGCGGCTCTTTGAAGGGTCCTTTCCACTTAATGTTTATTCTGGAATTGTCTCTGGTATTCTTGCTTTTTTCTTTGCTATTTCCATGGCTTTGTTGGCTTCGTCACCCGGAGGATTGCATCAGTTCCTGCCTTATATCTTCGGCACAGCCCTGACAGGGATGGTCGTTGGAAGCATTTTCTTTTCTCTTCAAACCAGAATGCCATTCGCCCTTGCCGGTCCTGAAACCGTGTTGACAGCGGTACTTTTCCTGTTCATCGGGAGCATATACCGGTCCATGGCCAATGATTTTACCATTGAGTTTATCCTGCCCACCGTGCTGGCTGCCATTGTCATGGTTGCTTTTGCTACCGGTTTCGGTCTGTGGATTCTTGGTAAGATCAAGGCTGGGGAGTACGTCAGGTATATCCCAATCCAAATTGTCGGTGGCGTTATTGGCGGTATTGGTGTTTTTGTCCTGTTAGGGGCTTTCAATTGGATGGGACAACAGGCTCTGGACTGGAGTGCTCTGTTTGATGCTGTTAAATTAAGTGTCCTGAATCTTCGGCCAGAAGCTTGTTTCATCGCAATGGGGCCAAGTGTGGCCTTTGGCGTGGTTCTCTTTTTTGCCTTGTCCCGTATCAAAAATTCTCTCTTCATGTTGGCCTTGATATTGGTTGCATCCGGTATCGGCTTTGCGGCCGGACTCTGGGGAGGGGATGATAATATCCGGTCACTGGCAGCCACCATACCTTTTCCGGATGAAGGGATTCTGATTTATCCGGTGGAAGTTTTCAAATCTGACCTTTATGCCAATATCCAATGGGGTATAATCAAAGCCAATGGGTTGTATCTTGGAGCTGTCGTCATTTTTGCCATCGTGACGATCATGTATCGTATAACAAATCTTGAAATAATTCAGGGAAGGGAGTCCAAACTCAATGCCGAATATAAATCCCTTGGCTTGACAAACATGGTTTCCGGCCTGTGCGGTGGTATGCCGGTATCTATTTCCTACGGGCGAAGTGCCGGTAACTATGCTTCTGGTGCCAGAGGTCAGATAGCAGGGATTGTGGCTGGTTTGGTTTGTGGGGGCGGGTTGTTTTTTGCGGATGTCCTTTTGCCAATGATCCCCCGGTTCGTTCCCGAAGGATTACTTGTCTATGCCGGTCTTGACCTGATTCGAGACTGGTTGTTCAAGACCAGGACAACCTTTACCCGGCGCGATGATCTCTGGCTGCTTTGGATGGTCTTTCTTGTCACGATAGTATTTGGTGTTCTTGAGGGACTTGGGTTTGGCCTGATTCTCGCCTTGATGGTTACAGTCAGTCGGAACAGCAAGGGTGGGGTTGTCCGTAATATTTTGTCTGGCTCCAATCACCGGAGTAATGTTGACCGTGCTCCTGCCCAGCAGCGAACTCTCAAAGAATATGGCGATCATATCTATATCATGAGGCTTCAGGGATTCCTCTTTCTTGGTTCAATGGAGCGATTGCTTAAAGATATCCGGGGTCGCATGGAGGACCGCGACAAGCTGCCGGTCGAGTATCTCATTCTCGATTTTAAACTTGTCTCCGGGCTTGCTTCCTCTGCTGGTATAGGGTTTGAGAAGTTGCGTAACCTGATTTTTGATTATGAGCTTGAACTGATTATTACCAGCGCGCCCCTTGAACTTGAGGAGCACCTTGAAGAGAGTGGGTTTGTTGGTGATGGTGAAGGGTTGTTCAAGGTCTTTTTCAATCTCGATTACGCCCTTGAGTGGTGCGAGAATCATGTTCTTGATTCCGAGAATATGCTGAAAATGAAGCAGTTGACCTTGCCGGAGTTGCTGGCCCCGGTTTTTCCGGAGCCAAAATATATTCCGGCTCTCATGAAAGTCCTCAAGCGCGAGTTTGCTGAAAAAGGCCAAGCTGTTTTTCGGCAGGGCGATAAGTCGGACTCAATGTTCTTTGTTGAATCCGGTAAATTGGATGTCGAGCTTGAACTTGAAAGCGGCAAGATTTTGCGGCTGAAAAAAGTGGGTCCGGGGGCGGTTTTCGGAGAAATGGGAATCTACACCCTGGCACCGCGTTCTGCGACCATTCGGGCTACGGAAAAATGCGTACTCTACAAAATGACGATAGAAAAGTTGGATGCCGTGGAGAAACGCGCTCCGGTTCTGGTCACCTCCATCAATCGTTTTCTGATCAATATGATTTCCGAGCGGCTCGCTGATGCAAATACAAAGGTGCGCGATTTGATGATGTAGCGGATTAGCTGGTTGGTCGTTTCTTCAAATCATTCAATACATAGTCCTTGAGAGCATCCTCCCATTTTCGGGGGGTGATGCCTGTTGTCTGGATGAATCCGGACAGATCAAGCACGGAGTAGGCCGGGCGGACAGCCTTGGTGGGGTACGCGCTTGTGGGTACTGGCTCCACAGAGCAGTCTGTTCCCGCCAGATTAACGGCAGCGGTTGCTAGGCCGCACCACGTGGTTTCACCGGAGTTGGCGAGATGGTATATGCCGGTGGCATCATGCTCCAGAAGCGCGAGTGTGTTGGTGGCAATGTCCGGCGCATAGGACGGCGAGCCGGTTTGATCGTCTACAACAGTCAGTGTCTCGCGGGTTTCACTTAGGCCCAATATTTTTTCCACGAAATTTGCTCGTCCCGGTCCGAACAGCCATGAAATGCGGATAATCAGTGTGAGTTCATATCCTAGTTTGAGCAGGTTGTGTTCTCCTTCGGCCTTGCTGGTGCCGTAAACAGAGGAGGAATTTTGCTCGTCGTGAATAGAATATGGTGTTTTCTTGTCGCCTTTAAAGACGAAATCCGTACTGAAGTGAATAAAGGGAACATTCAGTCTGGCTGCCATGTTTGCCAGAAGCGGCGGGGCGGTTGCGTTGAGCGCAAAGGCCAGCTCTTTCTCATCTTCAGCCAGATCAACCTGTGTGTAGGCGGCGGCATTGATGATCAGGTCCGGGGCTTTTTTTTCGAGCAACCGTTCGACTTTTGTGGGGTCGAGGATATCGCAATCTGAGCTTGAGAGCGGGATCGGTTTTGCGCCTGCTTTCTTCAAGGCATCAGTCAAAGCCTGCCCGAGAAGTCCGGTCTTGCCACCGAAGATGACGACAGTTTGTCCCTTGAGGTGCATCAGGTGCGCTCCTCGTACCATGTGTCCATGAAAGTACGGTACTCGCCACTTTGCACTTGCTCAAGCCATGTCGCGTTGGCTTCATACCACTTAATTGTCTTTTCGAGGCCGGTCTTGAAATCAACGGAAGGCGCGAATCCGAGTTCTCTTTCTGCCAGGGAAAAGTCCATGGCGTATCGTTTGTCGTGTCCGGGCCGGTCGGTGACATAGGTGATGAGAGATTCCGGTTTGCCCACGGCTGAGAGCAGGGTTTTGATTACGTTGATATTGGTTTCTTCCGCATCGCCGCCAAAGTTGTATGCCTGCCCCTCGCGTCCTTTGGTCAGTGTCAATTCAACGCCAACACAGTGATCGTCCACGTAAATCCAGTCACGGACATTCATGCCGTCACCATAGACGGGCAATGATTTGTCGGATTTTGCATTGATGAACATGAGTGGAATGAGCTTTTCCGGGAACTGGTAAGGACCGTAGTTGTTGGAACAGCGGGTGACCAGAACGGGAAAGTCGTAAGTCTCGAAATAGGCGCGTGCCATGAGGTCTGCCCCGGCCTTGCTGGCCGAGTAGGGGCTGTTGGGCGCGAGCGGTGTGGTTTCCACGAATTTTCCGCTCTTGCCAAGGGAGCCGTATACTTCATCGGTAGAGACGTGGACAAACCGGCCAATCTTGCTCTGTCTGGCACATTCCATGAGGTTCTGTGCGCCTTGGATATTGGTGGTCACAAAAGGTGATGGATCGTTGATAGAGCGGTCCACATGGGATTCGGCTGCAAAATTGACCACGGCATCGAAGTAGTTTCCCGACAGCAAATCCATGACCAGACTGCGGTCGCAGATATCGCCATGGACAAATTCGTAGCGTTCCTCATTCTCTTCAAGGTCCATGAGATTGAGCCTGTTGCCCGCATAGGTGAGTTTGTCCAGATTGACTATGGACCAGTCCGGGTGCTTGTCGAGCATGAGCCGGATAAAGTTGGTGCCGATGAAGCCGCATCCGCCGGTAACGAGTAATTTCATATGGTTGTGCCGTGTAGTTTTGTTTTTAGATGGTCAAATGAAAACATGTGATATTCAGCAACGCCATCATTACAAGGTGGGATGGAAAAAAACAAGGCGGGAAGGAATCAATCCACGATCAATCCGGTCTGCCGCATGGCCTCGAAAAGCAGAATTCCCGTGGCTGTGGACAGGTTCAGGCTCCGAACCTCACCCCAGATGGGGATTCGGACACCGTGCTGGTACTTCTTGGTCAGATCGGTTGGCAGGCCGCGGGTTTCCGGTCCCAGAACAATGGCATCGTCCGCATGAAACTCGAAACGGTGATATGGTGTCTCGGCCTTGGCACTCGCCATGACAAGCCGTGTGGGGTTTATTCGCTCAAGGAAATCATCAAAATCGGGATGTACGGTCACATCGACATGGGGCCAATAGTCGAGACCGGCACGCTTCAAGTGCTTGTCGTCGATCTTGAAGCCAAGAGGCTCGATGAGATGCAGCGGTGTTTTGGTCGCAGCACACAGTCGTGCAATATTTCCCGTATTTTGTGGTATTTCCGGCTCGAAAAGTACGATTCTCATGGCCGGGCAGTACCTGTTTCCGGGCTAGACGTCCATCTTGATGGTTGCCTTGCCAGGAGAATATCCCTTTAGGATCTTGAGCATTTCCCTTATGGCCGCGGAGATCAGGTCCTCCACGCACGGCTTCATGCCACTGGGTGGGCCGTTTATGTCCCCTTCGATTGAATTCTGCATGGC
>JAFLJW010000404.1 GCA_022712815.1 Pseudodesulfovibrio sp.
GAACTGACAAGGCTCATTGCCGAATCCGTCACCATTCCGGTCATCGCCTCCGGCGGTGCAGGCTCTCCTCAGCACATGGTCGAGGCTGTGACTGAAGGCCGCGCCACAGCAGCCCTCATCGCATCCATCGTGCATTACGGAGAATACACCATCACGGACTTGAAAAAATACATGTCCGATGCAGGCGTGCAAACCCGGTCTATCTGGTAGTCGCCTGCTGACAAACAAAAAGCCGCTTCCTGTGAGGGAGGCGGCTTTTCTGTTTTGAAACAATATTTTTGCTCAGAATACTGACAAAATCATTCTGGCAGATTGTTGAAAAAGGTTCGAGTGCCAGGCGCAATAAAAGTTCAAAACCAAAGCGTACTTCCTGTACGTTAGGATTTGAACTTTTTGCAGCGGACCTAGGGCATAAGTTCTTGTAAGCCTTGAAGACTCGGCAACAAATCACTTAACGACGCAATCGGGCCTTTATCAGCAACCTGTTTATTCAGCTCGAAAGGTTCCGCTCTTGCCTCCGCTCTTGAAAACCAGACGGCAATTGTCGATGATGATATCTTTCTGAACGGCCTTGCACATGTCGTAGATAGTTGCGGCAGCCACTTGAGCCCCAATCAGAGCCTCCATCTCGATACCGGTCTTGTACGTGGTCCGAACCTCTGCCTCCAACTCGATGGTGGAATCTGCATCATCAACGCTGAACCGGATGTCCACATAGCTGATGGGCAAAGGATGACACATGGGAATCATGTCAGCAGTCCGCTTGGCGGCCTGGATACCGGCGATCTTGGCTGTTGTCAGCACATCGCCCTTGGGAAGGGCATTTTCCTTGAGCAAGGACAGGGTCTCGGGTGACAGGCGAACAAGGCAACGGACTATGGCCGTGCGTTGTGAGTCCTTTTTAGCGGAGACATCAACCATCCGGGCATTGCCGTCACTGTCCATATGAGAAAATCCGTCACTCATACTCTATTCTCCCATGACCTTGTCTTTGGCCTTTTTGAAGAAATCCTTGGCCTTGGTGGTCAATTTGCTCGCCTCAATATTGGCGAATTCCTCAAGAAGCTCTTCCTGTCGCGAATTGAGTCGAGTCGGCGTCTTGACCTTGATCTCTATGAGCAAATCACCCTCGTGCGCACTTCCCAAATGGGGAAGGCCAAGACCACGAAGTCGGAACACCTCTCCACTCTGTGTACCCTTGGGTATATCCAGCTTCACAGGATCATCCAGAGTCGGAACCTCCAGACGATGACCAAGAGCAGCTTCCACAAAGGAAATTTCACGACCGAGGATCAGATTCTGTCCCTGGCGGGCAAAGGTATCATCGGGTTCGACACGGATAACAACGTAGAGATCACCCGGAGGCCCTCCATTGATACCACCCTCTCCTTCGCCCCGAAGACGAAGACGGGAATTATTATCCACACCTGCCGGAATCCGAACATTCAGCTCTTTATCCGTAATAACTGAACCCCGTCCCATGCATTCGGAACAAGGATCAATGATAGTCTGCCCGACACCACGGCATTGCGGACAGGTCACGGAAATACGAAAGAATCCCTGAGCCTGCTGCATGGTGCCGGAACCACCGCATTGGGAACATGTCACAGGCTCGGTGCCAGGGGCAGATCCACTTCCATCGCAGGTGGGACAGGAAATCTCGACCGGAATTTGAATCTCGACTTCAGCACCTTTGGCAGCTTCCCTGAATGAAATATCAAGGTTGTACCTCAGGTCCGAGCCAGCCCGAGGACGATTTGCGCCCCCCCGGCCTCTGGATGAAAACCCGAAAACTTCGCCGAAAATATCACTGAATGATCCAAAAATATCCTCGTTGCTGGAAAACCCGGAAAAACCGTTACCGCTCATACCTTCGTGACCGAAATGATCATAGGTCTGACGCTTTTCAGCTTTACCGAGAACTTCATACGCTTCGGCGGCTTCCTTGAATTTTGACTCGGCGTCGGGATCATCCTGATTGCGATCAGGATGAAACTCGAATGCCCGTTTGCGATAGGCCGATTTGATCTCATCCTGCGAAGCGTTTCGCTCAACACCGAGGACGTCATAATAATCGAGTTTGGCCATGATTACTTATCGGTATCCTCTGGAAACTCGATATCCACATTGGCCTCGGGAATCGGACGAGCAGGAAGAATCTTGCCCGCAGCGACTTCACGCAGGGAACTGACGATTTCCTTGTTGTCGCACTCGACCAAAGGCTCGTAACCTTCACGATACTGCTTGACCCGCCTGATGCTCATCTGGGTAATGAGAAAGCGGTTGCTCACCTTTGCCAGACAATCTTCAACTGTGATCCGTGCCATGATATTCTCCTTAACTACGTTCAAAAAATACTATTGTTTGTTGTTTCCACCAGGATTGGCTGGAAACATACCTTGTAAATCTTTCAATAATCTGCTCGAAACGGGATAATACATCCCGCCATCATTTTTCATCCAGCACTGCCCCTGAGGCAATTGAGGGTCCGCATAGAACGTCATCGCCGTCAACTTCACGCCTTTTTCATCCAGAAGCATGCAATACATGAGTTCAATGGCAGAGTCAGGTAAATTGTTGAGCGGCAATGCTTCGAACTGTAGTTCAGTAAATCGCCAAAGCGCCATGTCAATACCAGGAACGTCTTTTTGTCCGCTATCAATACGCCAGCCTGTCTTGCCTCGTTCAATCGAGTACAATTTATCACCATGGGCAACAACAAAACGAGCTACGATCCCGATATCAAGCTTAACCACAGTCCGCCCCTGAATATCAAACGCGCTGCGAACCAGTTCCCCGACACTTTCCGCATCCAGCAGAAACGGAACAGTAAGCCAGGAAGATTTGCCAAGATACATACCGGGATCATCTTTTACGGCAAAAAAATCGACCTGAGCCGGCGTCTCATCTTTTCCCACCCAGAGCTTGATGGTCAGGGCGGGCATTTTCGTGTCCGCTACCACGGGTTCCAGAACAAGATTAGTGGCACGAAGCAATGCCAACGCATGCAGATACAGCTTCAACTCGGAATCAGATGCTGGCTTCTCCTTGAGATATCCGGGCAGAGCAAAGAAAAAACCTTGCTTGCGTTTTTCCACAAGCCAATTGGAACCAAAAAGTTGCATCAGTTGCAGCTTGCTGACAACCTCTTCATCGAAATGAAAAACTCTGGTGTCAAAAAAATGTGTTGCGGGCAGACCAAGCTGCCCCATGGTTTTCTTGTCAAATTCATAGACAAGACCAGGGTTGTCAGAACTCCATCCATAGACGGTGCCAGCCTCATCAGAAGTGAGCTTCAACGTCAGAGATTTATTCGTTTCCCCTTCAAAATTGACGATAATCTTGAGTTCCGGGGCATCCAATCCGTACTCTTCCGGACCACCCTGATCAAAACCGCCAATGGAACGATAGGGTGTCAAATCAGCCAACTGGGCCAGATAACCCGAGACTCTGTCCGGAAGCACTCGTGCGGTGATATTCCAGGAGGCTCCGGGAACCTGAGCTTCCCACCCGTCCGTGAGTGCCTTCAGCATGTATGTTCCTTTGGCCGCCTGAACATGAATGGACCGGGTGCCATCAAAGGAACGCGACAACCAACGCGTGTTGTCGAAGCTCTTCTTGTCTAATGACTTGTACCAATAGATGCCACCGGCCAAGCTTGCCAGCAGTACTAGTGTTATCAAGGACATTACATATTTCAATGGGGTATCCCTCCAAAGGAACACGAAGACGGACATGCTGACACAAAGGCAATTCCATACCACAACCGGTGAGGAAGCTTGCTAAGCTGCCCCAAGCCCTCTTGCAAGTCAAGCAAGAATAATCTATCAGCCTCACCGGGTCTGCATCCTATAACAAAAAAAGGGCGGGATAAAAACATATGGCATCATGGGGCAAACTTACCTACGCACAAAAAAAATGCGTCTCAGCCACAGGCAAACTCATGCAGCAAACCGACATGGTCTCAAGAGGGGCACGCATCGGCATTGCCGCCTCTGGAGGAGTCGACAGTTTCCTGATGCTCAAGGTGCTGACAATAAGGAAAGCCATCATGCCTTTTCCTGTCGAATTGATGGCATTGCATGTCAATGCAGGGTTTGACAAGGAGTCCCATCTTCCCCTCGTCGACTGGTGTGCGGACCACGGGGTACCGGCACATATTGAAATGACAGAATATGGACCACGCGCCCATTCTGACGAAAACAGGAGAAACTCTCCCTGTTTCTATTGTAGTATGCTCCGCAGAAAACGGCTCTTTGAACTTTGCCGCGACTACAACCTCACCCATTTGGCCTTCGGACACAATGCAGATGACAATGTCACCACCTTTTTCATGAATATTCTTCAAAACGGTCGCGTTGCCGGCCTGTCTGTCAACGAACCTTTCTTTGACGGCACGCTCAACGTCATTCGTCCCACGCTGCTGCTTGATAAAAAAACCGTCCTCACAGCCTCCAGACAATGGAAACTGCCGGTATGGGAAAATATCTGCCCGTCCAATGGATATACAAAACGTGACGAAATTCAGAATTGGTTGCGTCTGGCCTGGAAAAAAGATAAGCATATAAAAAACAACGTGTTCAATGCGATAACTCGTCAACAGGTTGACTTGACAAGTAAAAAAGTCTAGACTATTAAAGTTATCGTTGAGGCCGAGGTGCCTCTTTAATACTCTAAACGACTGGAAAGGCTATGCTTTTCAGAAAATATCAGATTGTTGTCTTTAAAGACAAACAGGGTTCTTGCAAAAAATTCCAGTTGCGAGGCTGGTTTATTATTACCTTTTTCTTTGTCATGGTTGGTATGGCCGCAGGAAATGCTATCCTCTGGGAAAAATATAATAACCATTCGCGTGTTGAAAAAGGTCTGAATATTGCTGAAAAAACCGTTCAGGAACAAAAGACTCAACTTCTAAGCCTTTCCCAAAAAATAACCGCCCTGCAAAAAAATCTTGGCCGCATCAGGGATTTTGACTCCAAATTGAGAGTCATGATCAATCTGGATCAGGATGGCGGTCAGGCGGCGTCTTCCAAGGGTGGCCCGACCAACGAGAATTTCTCCAAGGGTTATCTCCCTTTGTATCGCCAGGAACTCCTTGCTCGCAAGATGCACGAATTCCTGAGTCAGCTGAATGTCGAAGCCAGACTTGAAGAAGTCAGGCAGCAGGAAATCATGCATACCCTGCGCAATAATCAGAATATTCTGGAAGCGACTCCCTCCATCTGGCCCACGTCTGGATGGGTAACTTCTGGATTTGCTTGGAGAACTTCACCATTCACCGGTAAGCGTGAATTTCATAAGGGTATCGACATTTCCGCCCCAAGAGGGACACCTATATATGCACCTGCACGCGGCACCATTACTTTCTCTGGCCGCGATGGTTCCTACGGACTCAGCATACGCCTGAAACACAATGCCAGTCTGGCCACTCGTTTTGCCCACCTTCACCGCATCGCCATCAAGAGTGGTCAGGTCGTAACAAGGGGTGAATTGATCGGATATGTGGGCAATACAGGCCGCAGCACTGGTCCGCATCTTCATTATGAAGTTCGTCTAAATGGTGTACCGGTCAACCCGAAACGCTATATTCTGAACTAACCGGCTTGAAAACAGTGTATTTGAATGGCCCTTTTGGAACCAGACTTTCCAAAAGGGCCATTTTTTATTATTATAAAACAAGCAAGCCCTGCCCAACCTTGAAAAACCTTTTGCTCTCACATTCACTTGGTTCAGGTTTTGCAAAGACTATCTAATGAATATTTTCGGATTCAGCCCAAATGATCTTCTCAGCTACTTTCTGACGCTCTTTCGTATTAGCGTTATCCTGTTCCTGCTGCCTTTTTTTGGTGGCAGAACAATCCCCAATCCAGTCAAGGGAGCCCTCCTTCTGGTCCTCTCGCTGGCGCTGTGGCCACACCTTTCCTTTCCCGGAACAATGATGCCTGTCGGTTGGAACATAGCCTTGATGTTCTTCGGGGAACTCATGCTGGGACTCATTCTCGGCATGATGATTCAGTTTCTTTTCGGAGCAGTCCAGTTGGGCGGTCAGATCATCGGCTTTCAGATGGGGTTTGCAATGGTCAATGTTATTGACCCAATTACTGGTGTCAGCAACGCCGTGACCGCACATTTTCTTTATATGTGTACCATGTTGACCTTCCTGGTCTTGAATGGTCACCTTTTATTATTGAAAACTGTCGCCCTCAGTTTCGAATACATCCCTCCTGGAGGGCTATTGCTGACACCCGGGCTTGCCAACCATCTCTTTGAATTTTCGAATATAATGTTTGTTCTGGCAATCAAGATAGCTGCCCCGGTCATGGCCGCACTGTTTCTTGTTGATCTCGCCCTGGCTCTTATTTCACGGGCAGCTCCGCAAATGCATGTCCTTGTCCTCGGCTTTCCGATCAAGATTACTGTCGGATTTTTTTTCCTCGGCTTCCTCTTTACACTCATGTCCACTTATGTTGGTGATTTTCTTCGTGAATTGGACCCTATTTACAGGGCTGTCATGAAACTTGGGTCTCCCAATATTTTTTAAGAGGATGCTCAAATGATCGGCCAGGAAGATCCAAGTAAAACAGAAAAAGCCACCCCAAAGCGGCGAGACAAACAAAGGGAAGAGGGGAGTGTTGCGAAAAGTGAAGAAATCACCAAAGCAATGGTCCTTCTATCCGGCGTGCTAGCCCTTCGATTCATGATGGGATATTATCAGGAACAATTTACTGAGATATATCAATGGACTTTCCGGGAAGCCATATTCATTGAGATCAATAAATCAAGTGCATATGCCCTGTTCGCATGGAGCATAAAAAAAATGGCTCTCCTTGTTTTGCCTTTCCTGCTGGTTCTTTTCTTTACCAGTTACATGACCATGCGACTACAAGTCGGCAAACTCTGGACACTAAAGCCGCTCAAGCCAAAATTCGCCAAGCTGTTCAACATCATGGCGGGACTTAAAAAGATCATGATCAGTCCGGATGCCTTTGTCAAACTGGCCAAAAGCCTCCTTCAGGCAATCGCTGTCGGTATTGCCCCCTATATTGTCATCAAACAGGAAATGCACAATCTGCTTCCACTCTTTCATGCAGATGTCCGGGGAATTATCACTTTTCTCCTCACTGTCGGATACAGGATGGCCTGCTATGCCCTTATCCCCATGATGCTCATCGCCATTGTAGATCTGTGGTATCAGCGATGGAATCATGAAGAAGGTTTGAAAATGACAAAAGAAGAAATCAAAGATGAAAGAAAACAGGCGGAAGGCGATCCGAAGGTAAAGCAGCAACAGCAACAGAAAATGATGGAAATGATGATGAGTCATATGTTCAAGGATATTCCAAAAGCAGACGTCGTCATCACCAACCCCACCCACTACGCAATCGCTCTGCAATACGATGCAATGGTTGCTCCCGCTCCGCTCGTTCTCGCCAAAGGCGTAAACAGAGTTGCTGAACGAATCAAAGAAGTTGCCAAGGAAAACAACATCCCCATCGAACAGAATGCCCCCTTGGCACAGGCTTTGTATAAGCAAGTGGAAATCGGGGAGACCATCCCGGAGGAACTGTTCCAGGCTGTAGCCGCGATTCTGGCAAAACTTACGAAGTTCAAGAATCAATAGGGGTTACGAAAGGTTAAACACACCTCCGGATTACCGACAAAACAGTCCAAGGGGTGTCAAAAACATGGCTCAGTCCTCCACCAAGTCCTTGCTTCCAAAAATAGACTATTCCAAATTTTCCAAACAGGGCGATATACTTCTTGCTGGTGGCGTTGTGGTCATCCTCTTCGTGATGCTCATTCCTTTGCCGACTCCATTCCTTGATTTCATGCTTTCCATCAGTATTTCCTTGGCGTTTGTCATCCTGATCACTTCCATGTTCATGATATCTCCTCTGGAATTCTCTATTTTCCCATCCCTGCTGCTGGTCACGACCCTGCTCAGGCTGGCCCTTAACGTTGCAACAACTCGTGCCATCCTTTTGCATGGAGACGAGGGAACCAGTGCGGCCGGGTCAGTCATTCAAAGTTTTGGTGAATTCGTTGTCGGCGGCAACTACGCCGTTGGTCTGGTCATTTTCATGATTTTGTACATCTTGAACAAGACAGTCATCGTAGCAGGTACCACACGTATTGCAGAAGTCGCTGCCCGCTTCACCCTGGATGCCATGCCAGGCAAGCAGATGGCCGTCGAAGCAGACCTCAACGCTGGCCTGATCACCGAAGAAGAAGCAAAAGAGCAACGCAATTACATGCGGCGTGAGGCAGATTTCTATGGAGCCATGGACGGTGCCGGCAAGTTCGTTTCCGGTGATGTCAAAGCTGGCCTTATTATCACTTCCATCAATATTGTCGGTGGCTTCCTCATCGGTGTTATCCAAAAAGACATGGGATGGATGGATGCTGCCCATACATACACCCTGCTGACAATCGGTGATGGTCTGGTCGCAACCATTCCGTCCCTGATTATCTCCACCTCGGCTGGTATCATTGTTTCACGCGCCGCGGCAGAAGCCAAGATGGGTGAAGAATTCATCGGCCAGTTGACTTACCACCACCGGGCACTGAAGCTGGTTTCGGTGATTCTGGTCATCTTCGGAATAGTTCCAGGAATGCCGACAATCCCCTTCCTCTCTCTCGCGCTTATCACCTATACAATTGGATACTTTTCCGCCAAGCAACAAGCTGGATTAGATGTTGATGACGAGGAAGTCAGTAAGTCCGAAGCATCCACACTTGACACACCGGAAGAAGTGCAGGCCCTGCTCCCTCTCGACCAGTTGGAACTTGAAGTCGGATATGGCCTCATCCCATTGGTGGATGAAGAACAAAATGGCAACCTGCTTTCAAGAATCAGGTCCATCCGCCGTCAGTTCGCACTGGACATGGGTGTGGTTGTCCCTTCCCTGCACCTCAGAGACAATCTCCAGCTCAAACCGGGCGAATACCGTGTGCTCATCAAGGGCAACCCGGTCGCCAACGCAGAACTGCTCATAGATCATTTTCTGGCCATGGATCCCGGCGATGCCAAACACCGTATCGAAGGTGTCGATACCGTGGAACCGGCTTTCAATCTCCCAGCCGTCTGGATTCCGGAAGCACAAAAAGAAGAAGCCATGCTGGCTGGCTACACAGTGGTTGATCCGTCCACTGTCATCGCCACCCACCTCACCGAGGTATTTCGGCAAAACCTGCACGAATTCCTTGGTCGCCAAGAGATTCAGGAACTGCTGGACAACCTTGCCAAACGCGCTCCCAAGGCAGTGGAAAGCCTCGTGCCAGCAGTTCTCAGCATCGGAGGTGTCCAGAAAGTCTTACAAGCTCTGGTGCAGGAAAATGTCTCCATCCGTGATCTGCTCACCATAGTGGAAACCATGGCGGACTATGCCACAACAACTCAAGACCCGGTCCAGCTCACCGAATATGTCCGGGCCAAAATGGCACGTACCATTGTCAGACCCTATGTTGGAGAGGAAGGCGTTCTGCCAATCATCACCATGAGTCAGCAAATTGACGAAATCCTGTCCGGTGCCATGCGCCCTGCCGAACAAGGTGGATATCTGGCTCTGGAACCCGGCACTGCCCAACAGCTTATCCAGGCGATCAACAAAGCAACTGAAGACGCGATGGTAGCGGATGGTCAGCCCATCCTGCTGGTCACCCCCCAGATCAGGCCGCAACTGGCTCAACTGTTAACTCGGTTCATCCCAACCCTGCCGGTTATCTCACAGGCTGAAATTCCCGCAGATATTAAAATTCAATCCGCTGCAACTGTAGAACTGTAGGATCACACTATGAGAATGAAGACGTTCAGGGCCGCCAACTCTACTGCGGCATTCGCCAAGGTCAAAGCGGAACTCGGTTCAGACGCAGTCATCCTGTCCAACAAGACAGTGACTGAAAATGGCTGCAAAGGTTGTGAAATAGTAGCTGCCATCGACGCTGATCCTGTAACACTCAAGCGGTCCACCAGGGAAAATGTGATCGAAGACGCCCTGCAAGACAGCATTGGCTGGCAGCGTGAATGGAGTCAGATCAAGGGTCATATCCTGGCACTTATGAAGCCTCAGATGGATCTCGATTCTCTTACTCCCAAACAAAAACTTGCCCTTGAATACCTGGAACGAGAGGATGTGGATGGAAAAGCCCTTACCAAAGTCTATTGCGAACTCAGAGAAGACAGGGACTGTTCAATAATTACAGCTCTTGATTCCATGGTTGATACGACTCCGTTTGGCTCAAAGAACTGGTCCGGAAAATTTCACGCATTTGCCGGGCCTGGCGGTGCAGGAAAAACATCCAGTCTGGTCCGCTTGGCACTCAAAGAAAAAAAAGCACATCCCAAAACTCGCATCTGCCTGGCTACGGCAGATGGAGGGCGAGGCAAAGGACGGCTGGTACTCAAGCATTATGCAGAGCTTGCCGGTCTTGCTTTCAGAGAGATTATCACCAAGGACGATTTTATTCTTTTACAGAAGGAATCCAACCAGTTCGATATGATCCTGATTGATTTGCCGGGCCTGCCCGGACAAATATTACTTGAAGAATGGATGGTTCTTTACGGGATGCATAAATGTTCGGATCTGGCAATTCACCTTGTTCTGAACCCCTACTATAGCACGGCCCAATTTGAACGTTTCATCGAAAAATATAAAAGTGAACAACTTGCAAGCGTTATCTGGACGAAACTCGACGAAGCCTGTACATTCGGAGCAATATTGAACATGGCGTTCGCCAGTAAGCTGCCGGTTTCCGCTCTTTCGTATGGTTCCGGCCTGAAAAATAGCATCGCTCCAGCCACCAAGGAGATGATCTGGCGACTTTTGTTCATGCGCAAATTGCCCGGCGGCGATATTCAACCTTAAGGAGAAAACAAGCGCCATGAGTTCCAACCTACCCCAAGTCATTTCCGTCACATCCGGCAAAGGTGGCGTCGGCAAAACCAATATGTCAGTCAATCTGGCGTACTCCCTGAGTGCGGCAGGCAAAAAGGTCGTCCTGCTCGATGCTGACCTTGGTCTGGCCAATGTCGATGTCATTCTGGGCCTTGCCCCGGAACATAATCTTTTTCATCTCTTCAATGAAGATGTGACACTGGACACCATACTTTTCGACACCCCGTACGGATTCAGAATACTGCCCGCCTCTTCCGGTGTCAGCGACATGGTCAATCTGGACAGAGGCCAAAAACTCGATCTGCTGGACGCCATGGATTCCCTTGAAGAAGACATTGATTTTCTGATTGTCGATACTGGTGCCGGAATCAACGACAATGTCCTCTATTTCAATCTGGCCGTTCAGGAACGACTCCTGGTGATCACACCCGAACCAACATCATTGACCGATGCCTACGCCCTGATCAAAGTGCTCAAGCTGCAACACGGCGTCGAACGCTTTCGCGTTTTGGTAAACATGGTGGAAGATCAAAAGGTCGCCAAAGATGTTTACATAAAATTACTCAATGCTTGTGACCACTTTCTTGACGGAATTTCCCTTGATCTGGTAGGCTTTATTCCCTTTGATCTCAATGTTCGCAATTCGGTTATTGCCCAGATACCATTTTGTCACAAATTTCCCAAAACTCCGGCGAGCATGGCTGTTCGCCAGACTGCACAGAAAATCAACGCATGGCAGGTAGCATCCAATTCCGATGGCAATATTAAATTCTTCTGGAAAAAACTCCTCTTCCAAGAACGCTCCGTGGCGTGAGCTGGAAAAAGGCGTAAAACACTGGGACGAATTCTCACCGAGGGATCGTGAGAACATCGTTCGATTCTACGCGCCCAAAATCCGGATTCTCGCCCTGCGTCTCAAATCAAAGCTGCCCCAAAGCGTTGAGCTCAACGAACTCATCAGCGCGGGCAGCCTTGGCCTTTTGGATGCGTTGGGAAAATTCAAACCGAAACTCGGAATAAAGTTTGATACATATTCCGAGAACCGGATCAAAGGGTCCATGCTCGACGAACTACGACGCATGGATTGGTTTTCCAGAGGCCTCAGGCAAAAAGTCAAAGTACTTGAGGATGCCATACGTCAAATTGAGCACGAGACCGGATTTCCCGCAACGCCGGAACAATTGCAAGATCACACCGGTTTATCCCAGAAGGAAGTGCAACATGGACTTGAAGCACTGAACAATCAGGTTTGTCTCAGTCTCGACAGTTTTCACGAAAATCTCATTGGTCGAAAAAACATGTCTGACGACGAACCATTCCAGTCTACAGCCTTTCAGGAGATTGTTGACAAAGTAGCCAATCTCATTGAAGAATTGACGCCACGGGAAAAATTGGTCATATCTCTATATTATGGTGAGGAGTTGAATATGAAAGAAACAGCCGAGGTCATGGATATCACCGAAGGCCGAGTCTCCCAACTCCATTCCCAGGCATTGAAAAAATTGAGAAAAACGTTCAGAGAACGCTACGAAAACGAATAGAACAGAATAAAGGAGATACAAATGACATACGATAAAGGCATGAGAGTTCTGGTTGTTGACGATTTCTCCACCATGCGCAAAATCATCAAGAACATCCTTCGCCAACTTGGCTTCACCAACATAGTCGAAGCTGATGACGGCTCCACCGCATGGGAAACGCTCAATAAAGACAACATCGAATTCATCGTTTCCGACTGGAATATGCCGATTATGACTGGCATTGAACTGCTCCGCAAGGTGCGTGGAAGCGAAGAATACGCAGACCTGCCCTTCCTGATGGTTACCGCTGAAGCACAACAGGAAAATATTATTGAAGCTGTTCAGGCAAAAGTGTCCAACTACATTGTCAAGCCGTTCACTCCCGAAACCCTGGGCCAGAAGATCGACAAAATCTTCGCCTAGCCCATACTAATTGCCGATTAGGCGTATATTATGGTCTTACTTGTCCCGGATGATGCCGAAGAAATAACAGAAGATGTTACGGATGACTCCACGTCCGGACAGCCCAAGGCTCAACTTGACGACAGTGAGGCCAGCAAAGCCACGCAAAAAGTCGATCTGGACCTTGACGATGCTCCCTTCCTCGAAGATGAAGAGGAAGAGGAAGAGATAGAATTTGAAGACGAAACGCCTCTTATTCAGGAATCAGAAGAAAAAAAACATTTTGACTTCTCGGCTCTCTTCAAAAACAAGCTTTTCCTGATCAGCCTCGGTGTTATCGCCCTGCTGGCTGTCGTGATTGTCATCCTGCTTATGCGCGAGCCTGAGGCTCCGCCACCACCGCCACCGACAGTAGAAAAAGTTCAGCCAGAAGAAAAAGCTCCTGAAGCTGTCGAAGAAGTTCCTGAAATTCTCATTCGTCTTGATCCATTTCTCGTCGAACAAACAGATTCAAAAGGCCAAATCAGATTTCTGGAAGTACGTATCGTGGTCAGTACCCCTGATGATGGGCTTGCAAGGCAGTTCAAGCAGGAAACGTATGCTGTCCGTAATGCCTTATACTACTACCTGAAGAATAAGGATTTACAGTTCTTGTCCGATAAAGAGAATAGCGACAAATTAAAAAACGAGTTATTGGCAATTATCAACCAGTACATGGGGTTTGGTCAGTTCGAGGCAATCATGTTCGAACAATATCTTGTGAGGTAAGTCATGGGTACAACTCCGCTGGATCTCCCGATCCTCATATCGCAACTGCCTTTCGTGCAGAAGATAGCTCATGCGGAAAAGGCCAAACCCGAAATCCAGAAACTACTCTTCGGTCCGCTCATCGCTGAACACCTCAGAAAAAACAAAGACAAAGTCCAGGAAGTCGAAAAAAAAGAACAGACCAACCCTGTAGACCGCGACGGCAAACAAGATGAACAGCACCACGCCGCATCGGACAGAAAGGAAAAAAAGAAGGACGATGAAGGCTCTTCGGAGACTGGTCCTTCCAATGCTTCCCCATGGTCCGGCAACATAGTCAACGTTAAGATCTAACACACTTTTTTATGTAGTCCATGAACATTACGTCATCTGCCGCCCAACAAATGAGGAAGATATAAATGTCCGATCTGCTCATCATCCTCTTCACTGTCAGCGAAGTTGTTCTTCTTGTCATTGTCATCCTCTTCTTCCTTCGCCTGAAGAAATCGGAAGCACTGCTTTCCGGCATACAGGCAAATCAGGAAGGATTTATCAAACGACTTCAGTTCAACACCCAATTGGAAAATGAACTGGTCGCGACATTTGAACAACGGCAGCAGGAGTTGGTTGCTCTGAACAATGAGCTAGAAAAAAAGGCAGCTGAATTGAAAAAGCTTATCGATCTTGCCAGTGAATACTGTCAATCCCCTCAATTCATGCGAGAAATCATCATCAAAGGTCATCGTGCCGGGAAATCACCTATCCAGTTAGCCAAATCCACGGGCTTGAGTCTCGAAGAAATTGAACTCATAATCGACCAGTTCTGACAAGGCCAAATCCCATGCGTATCCGTAATTCAGGCGCAGGTTTCAGAGGCTTTGGCGGCAAAAGCCGCTCTGATTCTTTCAAGCAAAAACATAAACTTGGGGGGAAAATCAAAGGAAAACTCCTCAAGCGGGTCTCTGATGATATGGCCTGGGTCTCCATTGACGGAGACAAACTTCTTGCGCAGTTGCACTCAGCACATAAGGAAGGTGCGAGCCTGACATTCATCATCAAACAACTCACGCCTGACATTATCTTAAAAGAAGTCTTTGAATTCAGTTCAGGCAGTGCCAACGCTCTTGATCTGGCAAACAATTTCAATACGGCCAGAACTCTTTTTGAAAACAGATTCAGATCAGTTCAGCAGACACTGAAGGGAAACAATACGACCTCAAAGGTCAAAAAATTCCTTGAATTACTCGCAAACAATCCCGCCTTGTACGCTAGCTTCAAAGACGCAACAATCTGTGCTCAAACCATATCAACCCATCTTGAAACGACCACGACCGGCCATATCTTATACCAACCATGGCTCGCGCCAGAAGGCCGCAGACAAACAACCTTTATCCGCAACTTCCCGCAGCAAAAGCCGAATCCGCTCATCGAAACCATAGTGGAGTTCGAACATTCAAGCTGGGGAATGGTACGAGTAGAATTTCTCTATAAAAGACCCAAGGCAGGATTCAAGCTGAAATTGCAGCACCCGGCCCAAAGCGACTCCCTTTTGCACTACCTCACAACCCGCTCATATCCTGACCTGACTACAAAAATGGAATGTCTGGGTGTAAAGAAACTCCCGCAAAATAAGCATGGCGGTATCCTGACCGAACTGATGTTCGGCAAATCATAAAAAAAAACCGTCTCGTGACGGTTTTTTAAATTTATGCAGTAAAGAATGTACCGAAAGTTATGCGACAGCGGGGATAGGCTGCAACCGGCCTTCCCGAACAGCCTTACCCGAAGCTGAAGGTATGGGCAAAGTCTTGGCTTCAAGATAGAGTTCACGATTCTCATCCAAGTGCCGCAAAAAGGCATTGTTCAAAGCATGGCCGGAGGCAAAGACCTCGAAGTGACCCTGAATTGGAGCACCAAGGATAGCCATGTCGCCAACGAAATCAAGCAACTTGTGGCGAACGAACTCATCCTTGAAACGAAGGCCTTCTGCGTTGAGAACACCATATTCATCCAAAACGATAGCATTATCCAGCGACCCGCCAAGAGCCAATCCGTTGGCATGCAGGTAATCAACTTCCTTGAGGAAACCGAATGTACGCGCCTTGGCTATTTCTCTGGTGAAATTCTCGGGAGTGATTTCGAGATCCATCTGCTGTCTTCCGATAAGCGGATGAGTGAACTCGATGGTGTAATCGACGCGAAAGCCATTATACGGACGGGCCTTGATGAACTTGCCGTCCTGTTCGAAATCAATATCTTTCTTGATGGCCATAACCTGACGGGCCTTATCCAGCTTGCGAACACCTGCCTGCTTGAGCAGGTACACGAAAGAAGCGGCGCTGCCATCCATGATGGGCAGTTCCTTGCCAGTCACTTCGATATGGATATTGTCAATCCCCATGCCGCTGACTGCTGCGAGCAGGTGCTCAACAGTCGCCACGGTTTCACGACCGTCACCAAGGACAGTAGCCAGACCGGTCGCGATAACCAGAGATGGAGCAGGAGTCAGGAATGTGGAACCGGAACCGTTACGAAGCGAAAAAAGAATTCCGGTATCCTCAGTGGCAGGGCGCAGAACAAGTTCCACCTGCTTTCCACTGTGGAGTCCGATCCCTGCGCAACGCACTGTTTTATGTATTGTAGTCTGTAGCATGGTTCCTCCGGTTAAAACCATTATAACTAAAGCAAAAATAGTGCCACCCACGACCATAGAGATAAGATGCTGTAATTAATGAACTTATCAGTCGAGACTTTTTCCAGAGAAGTGTTGCATTCTCGCAACTAGTTGTATTTCTACGACAACAAATCATTAAAATTGTGGTTTTTTTGCAACTATTTTTTTCAAAAGAACCACACGATCGAGGTCGGCAAGATCCTTTATGACCATAACATCCCAAAATTCCGGGAATTGGTCGCGGATGATTTTTTTCACCCCATCCCCCTGTCCACAACCAATCTCCATCAAAAAACAACCGTCAGGTCGCAAAGACCGGGCAACATGCCTGAGCATAGCCCGGACGTGATCAAGACCGTCAGGACCGCTTACGAGTGCGCCCACAGGCTCAAAGGAGGTCACCTCACGGCTGGCCATGGCGTACTCTTTCTCTGTCACATATGGGGGGTTCGAAACGATGAGATCAAATTCTGCCTCACCAAAAAGTGAAGTAGTGAAGTCACCTGACATGAATTTCAGCCTGTCAGTGACTCCATGGAACTCTGCATTACCTGATGCCACACTCAATGCGGCAGGACTGATATCCACGGCCACACCTGTGGCTTTGGGAAAAAGAACGGCGATAACTACCGCCAAAATACCGGAACCTGTGCCTAAATCGGCATAAGAAAAGGAGTCGTTACCGGAATAAATCTTTTCGACTTCTTCAATTATATGCTCTGTTTCTGGACGCGGAATAAGAACATCCTGCGTCACCTGAAAATCAAGACCATAAAATTCCTTCACTCCGAAAATATAGGCGATAGGCTCACCCGTAGCTCGACGTGAAACAAGTTCATGGACCTGCTCAAGTTCATAGGCCGAAAACTGACGATCCTGATTGATAACCAGAGTCAGACGAGAGCACCCAAGGACCTTTGCCAGCAACAGTTCGGCACTCAGACGCGGAGAATCCACCCCTTGCAAACGGGCTTCACTCTCTCGCAGGATATCCTTGACGGTAGGAGCCATGGCGATATCCCCGGGACTCGGCGTTTAATCGCCCTGCCGCTTCAAGGCTTCGGACTGGAAATGATTAATCAAGGCATCAGTCATTTCTTCGAGTTCGCCTTCCATGATCTGAGGCAATTTGTGGAGCGTCAGATTGATACGATGATCCGAGACACGCCCCTGAGGGAAATTATAGGTACGGATGCGTTCCGAGCGATCACCGCTTCCAATCTGGCTGCGACGGGTGGCATCTTCCTCGGCCTTGGCTTTATCTTGTTCCAGTTGCAACAAACGGGAACGCAGAACCTTCATGGCCTTGGCCTTGTTCTTGTGCTGGGATTTTTCATCCTGACAGATGACTACCAGACCGGTAGGCACATGCGTAACACGAATCGCCGAGTCAGTCGTATTGACCGACTGACCGCCGGGACCGGAAGCACGGAAAACATCCACACGAACATCTTCGGTGCGAATATTGACATCAACTTCCTCTGCTTCGGCCATAATTGCCACGGTGACGGCAGAAGTATGGATGCGTCCCTGCGACTCGGTAGCGGGAACACGCTGCACCCGGTGAGTGCCGGATTCATATTTGAGTTTGCTATAAACCTTCTCGCCCGAAATCGAAGCAATGACTTCCTTGAGACCACCTGAACCGGTGGTATTGGAACTCATTTCCTCAACCTTCCATTTGTTTGATTCAGCGTAGCGAGTATACATGCGGTAGAGGTTTGCACCAAAAAGCGCGGCCTCGTCTCCGCCGGTCCCAGCCCGGATTTCAAGAATGATATTCTTGTCGTCCATGGGGTCCTTGGGCAGAAGCAAAACCTTGAGCCGTTCCTCAAGATCTGGCAATTTTCCTTCAATTTCAGAAATCTCGGCCTTGGCCATTTCCTGAATTTCAGGATCAGAATCGCTCAACATTTCACGATTGTCTTCCATATCCTGAGAAAATTGCTTGTATTCACGATAAAGATTGACCACATCACCAAGATCGGCATGGGCTTTGGAGACCTTCTTGTAGCGTTCCTGATCATTAAAAATATCAGGCTGGGCAAGTTCCTGCTCCAATTCCTCGTATTTAACTTCTATTTCTTCCAGCTTGCCAAACATGATTAGCACTCCTCGGCATTGACAGCGCACCGCAAGGCAGCGATGGCTACTTCGATCTGACTGTCGTCAGGTTCTTTGGTGGTCAGCAACTGCATCATCAGGCCAGGCCAGCACATGATCTTGCAAACAAAACTCTTGTTATGCTTGCCAGCGAACTTGATCATCTCATAAGCCACACAACTGACCGGAATCATCAGAAAAAGTTTCATTCCGACAATATACAGATGTTTTACAATAAAGCTTTCAGGAGAATAAAATGTAAGCAGGTAGGGAACAAGCACGGCATACAGGGCGATGGACACCACCAAAACGAAAAGCAAAAATGCGGTCCCACAACGCGGGTGCAGCCGGCTGTAGAAATGAGTGGCTTCAGGTGTCAGCTCCTTGCCCTCTTCCCAGGTCCAGATGACCTTATGCTCAGCTCCATGATACTGAAAGACGCGACGAATATCCGGAATAAATGAAATAGCCAAAATATATGATACGAAAATGACCATCTTGATGACACCGTCCCAAGCGTGGAAACTCAGGGAATCGACATCTCCGGCCCAATCGAGCTGGGCCATGCCAACCGACAGAAAATGCGGTAAAATGACAAAGAGTCCAAGGGCGGCTCCAAGAGCCAGCACCATGGTCAAAACCAGATGCCAGGTGCTCAGTTCTCCGCCGTCTTCTTCCTCTTCTTCAGCAGCCTGCACGGCCGAAAAATTGAGAGCCTTGATACCGTTGACCATGGTTTCCATGAGTACGGGAAATCCGCGAAGAAAAGGCTTTTTGAGCCAAGGGTGACGGACAAGGGAAAACCACGGTCTGATCTCGGTCACAATCTCGCCACTGGGTTTTCTGATGGCAATGGCCAAATTGTCCTTGGCACGCATCATAACACCTTCGATCACGGCCTGGCCGCCGACAGCCTGAGGTGCGGCCATCGTCAAAAGTCCTCGCAGATTCAATTAGTTACCCTCCGCTAGACAAAATATGGGTATAAAAATTTCCCTGATCGCGACAACGCTGTCGCCGCTTCCCGCTGGACACAGAATTAAGGATTACGCAAGCATTGTAAAGCCCGTAGAAAAAAACAATATGCCTCCGCGGGGGATTACCCCTACGAAGGCATACAATCGCGGCTTGCGCCGGGAAATAGCTACTCTGCGGCTTTTTTCAAAGCGTCAAGATTACCATACTTCTTGCGGAAGCGATCAATACGACCGGCGGTATCAACAAAACGCTGCTTACCGGTGTAGAAAGGATGGCAATTAGAACAAATTTCGACCTCAAGCTCTTCGCCCTTGGTGGTCATCAGTTCGGACTCGTAGCCGCAATGGCAATGAATTTTGGCCTTGAAGGTCTTGGGATGAATATCTTGTTTCATGACGATCTCCTGTCATTCTTTTTATGTGGAACTCGGTCTTATACTCGGTGAGACTGAGCTTGGCAAGAAAAATATCAAGGCTTTTTCCAGACATTCTTCTTCACCCATGTTGACCAAACCCGGCACTCTTTTCTCACAAAGCGGAAGCAAGGGCAATAGGAGGCCGAAAATAAAAAAGGCGAGTACCGAAGCACTCGCCTTTGATAATCAAGCGTAGATTGCGAACTAGACGCAGCCTGTGGGCTTGGGCAGGCCAGCCATCTTACAGGCTCCCTTACCAGGTCCGGACGGGAACAGCTCGTAGATCTGCTTCAGCTTGAAGCCAGTGACCTTGGAGAGGATGCGAACCATGGGTGCGATACCGTTCTTCTTGTAGTAGTCCTGCAAGAAGTCGATAACTTTCTGGTGATCAGCGGTGATGTCTTTGATACCTTCAGATTCTTTGACGAAATCGACCCACATCGGAGTCCAATCTTCAAACTTCTGCAGGAAACCGTCTTCATCAACTTCAAAAGAAGAGCCCTGAAATTCAACAACAGCCATAGTATCCTCCTAAGTGGGATGTTTTTCTTGCTGTAGTCTCGAAACTTTTCGAGACAACCTTATCCATTTAAACAGCGATCCGCTGCTTGATACCAACGTCTATCTGCGGCTTAAAAACCGTGGAGGGACAGTACGACCAGACCTCCATCTTGTCAAGACCAGAACAAAGATCAATTCAACAAATTTTACGCACAATAAATAGACCTAACTACCTGAAATTACTTTAATTCATCGTAGTGAGCCTGGGCATACTCCAAGCTTGGGTCCATCTTGAGTGCAGCACCGAGATAGTCAAGAGCCTCTTCCGTATTGCCCATGAATTTATGGCACAGACCCAGATTAGCCAGATCGTGCGGAGAGCCGCTATCGATATCAAGGGACGCCTGAAAATCCCTGGCCGCGTTCTTGTACTTCTCACCCTTGAAATGAGCAACGCCCCTGAGGTTAAAGAACTCCTTGCATTCCTGATCCAGCTCAATGGCGCGCCCGAGAGGAGAAATGGTCTCTTCCCAAAGTTCTTCCTGAGACAAGGCATACGCCTGATAAAATGCAGCCAAAGCACGTTCCTGATTGGCGGGTTGCAGCGGCTCGGCTTCTGCAAACTGGGCAACGGCATACATGGGGTCGTCCATACGCAATGCGAGCAGCCCTCTGAAAAACGGAAGAAAATAGGCATCAGGATATATTCCCCCGATCACGTCAAGCCCTTCCAAAGCCTCATCAAAATCAACATCCTCCGCCAAAATACGGCCCACGAACAGCCCTATGCTCCGGTTGGGTGTACGCTCACGAAAATCAAAACCGGGAACAAAATTATAGTTGGTGGTCACCATCAGATCAGGATGTCGAGTATCCACTGCATAGAGCGACGTACCTTTCTCATCCAGCCCTTTGGCCAGTGCCATCAATTCCTTATATATATTATCATGCTCGACTGACGGCAGAGTATCCAGCGCGACCACAGGTCCCTCTTTCAGCCACCTGACCTGCTCCAGATCGGTAAACTTGGGAAGACCGGATGCTTCGTACACCCGGCTGGTCTCGAAGTCGCCGGCCAACTGGGCGACCTCAGTGATGGCGCGAATGGCCGCCTTGGCCGGAGATGCAGCCGTACCCGCGGTAAAAACGATCTCGCTCAATGCCGGGAATGTCCTGGTGTCCCAAGCGATAGCGGCAACAGTGGGAACCGGGTATCCCAAGGTAAAATCCTTCAGAATCAGCGTAATGCCGTTCTTCTCGAAACATTCGACCAGACGATTCAGGATAACATCGTCCGAAGATTTCGGATCAATGGTCGGCATGACCTGCCGCGTACGGTCAATAACGGCGCAGACATGCCGCTCGACCAACTCGCATCCACCTTGGGAAATGGATTCTTCAAAAGTATTCCCAGCCGATGATCCATTGAATTCGTTCAGCTTCTTGAACCAATCAAGCGGAACATACTCATGCTCGTTTGTGACGATATTCAACGCAGGATGAAATCTCCAACGATTCAGATTCATGACCCTGATCGCTTTTTCATCTGAAATTTCTTCATCCACGGAACAAATGATCTTCTTGATATCAATGACCTTTCCCGGCCATTTGGCCTGAGCCTCGGACCAGGTCAATTCCGTGAAGTTGTCGCCATCGGACCAAAAACTGAAATAGGAAAATCGTTCCACCAATTCCATGAGAGCGGAGGCCTCAGCCTGCTCCGGGGATGCGCCCTTGCCCATCTGCTTTCGAGTAGGCATGATCTTTTGAGCTTCAGGGCCACACGTGCTCACGAAAACAGGAATACCAAGCCTCCCGGTATCGACACGGTCGGTCTCGGCCAGCACTCCGGTACATTTCTCGGCCAGAAGTCCCTTGACCCGATTGACGGTATCCACAGGGTCACAGGCCTTGTCCTGATCAGTGGTATATTCCTTGAAACAATCCTTGAGTTCGATCACTTATTCTTCCTCTTGAGACGAAACAGGTTGATGACATTCTCATCACCGGTCTTTTCTTCCCTGTACCTGGCACTGGATTTCATCATTGCGAACCGGTCGTTTGCAAGTTCAAAGAACCTGCGAGCCTGACGTTTCTGGTCAATGGCAAGAATGACTTCCGCCGAATCCCCTTCTGCAAGATGATCCACCAGAAAATCCACCAGAAGCTCAAACCCCATCTCATCGTACAAAACTTCACAGCCCACGATATACTCGAAACAACACCCAAGGCTGTCGCGGGTAAAGTCACTGCGAACGATCGTAACGGAATCACCCAAATCGTTTTTCAATGCATTGATTTTGCTGAAAAGCAGTGCGTCCGCATCAACGTCAGTAATTGTCACGTCAAATCCGCGCTTTGCCAGCACAAGTCCATTAACGGCACTACCGGCACCGACTTCCAGAATTTTACTCCCTTTCTTGATGGGAAACTTGGTCAATGTATAGCCAAGCATCAGGCTGGAAGGCCAGACTTTGGCCCACAGAGGCAGCGAAATTTTCTTTCCCGCTCTGGTTTTGTCCATTAATTTATTGATATATTGCTGCATCTTCTTGATTTGCAGCACCTCAAGGGACACATCGCCTACAACGACTTTCTCAAACTCGACCTCACCGAATTTCCTGACAGCGAGATCAATGAGCACGTCCATAGGCCGGTCCAGATCGTAATCTTTAACCGCCACTATACCCTCCGAAATAAAAGCCCTCAATCAGGGCTATTGGTCTACTTTGTTGATTTTTTCCAGAATCCACAGCGCATTCGAGGTTGTATCGTCGCGGGAAAACTCCCATACGGTACGGACGTGAACCGGCTGTTCCCCGGAGTCACCCCTACGAATCTGCGCATCATAGAAAACCGTGGTAGAGGTTCGCCCACCTTCGGTTTTCATATCCATAAGCCGGATGTTAAGCAGTACAGTCTCAGTATTTCCCTGCACCAAATTACGCTGGCCCTCGGCCACTGCATCGGCATAGACTTCATCAGAAATGAATCCTCTGATGTCTTGCAATTCACGGGAATCACGAGCCTGCTGAAAACGTGTGAAAAAGAGCCTGGCTCCCTCCAGAAATTCAGCTTCGTCAAAACCGCCAACCGGAACAACAGAAGGCCGGACAATCACCGGCTTACCAGTGTCCGAGCTCAAAACGCTCCAGGCCTGACGAGCCGCCTCGTGCTTGTCCACGGGGCTTTCCGGGGAACGCCCATTCTGTGTGTCACTGTCTTTATGCCGATTGTCCTGGCGCGGTTTGTCTCCGCCACCGGAACGACGTCGGAACGACCGGACAAGGAAATAGGCAATGCATCCGAGAAGCAAAATGTTTAGCACACCACCACTGCGACTGTCTGGTGCTTCCTGACTCGCCAGAGCTGGTAATGCATGGAGCATGAAGAACGCCAGTGATGCAATAAGCAAAGCACACTTACGATCAAGACAACTACCCATAATTTTTATGATAAATGATATTTTCATACGTGTTTGGTAAGACCGGATCAACGCATAACGGATCAGTCTATGAGAGCGAGATCGCGCAAAATGGCATGAAGGCTTTCCACCTCAATGGGCTTGGGAAGGTATGCCGCAGCTCCGCCTTTATAATAGGCTTTGACCACTGTCTTGGGGTCATTGAGAGCTGTGACCATAATTACCTTGACCTCATCTGACGGCATGACTTCAAACTCCTGCTCAATACCGCGAATCTCCTTGAGGGCCTGATGTCCATCTTTATTGGGCATCATGATATCCATGCAAACCAGATCGTAGGGAAGTCCATCATCAAGAGCCTTCCTGAACGTATCAACACATTCGACTCCATCGGATGCAGTATCACATTCACCATGATCAGCCAAAAGAGCAGTCAATAACTTGCGGCTGGTAAATTCATCTTCAACGATCAGGATACGCATGATTCCTCCCAGAATAATCTGGAGCCCTCCTACACTATTCACAGAAGAAGCTCAATGCGTAGCATAGTCCCTATATGACCTGAACACAAGCGGATGAAACTGGTCTCAACACCCTTTTCCAAACAGCTTGCCAGTACGCTGTTTGCTACGTAGGAAAGGACCACCGGTCACAATCAAGACCGATTCTGGAGGATAAAAACATGACAATATACGACCTGCCAACCTTCCTGTCCGGTTTCTTCGACTTCATGGACAGCCCGCAATGGCGTGCCTGGCCGTTCAATTCCGGGTATGGAGAGCACATACTTCCCGCCATTGCCCGCCTCGCCTTCGTGACAATCATCATGGGCGGTATCATCCTTTTCCTGCGCGTCATGTTCGGCCCAAACGGATACTTCAGGGACGAGGAAATGGACCGCGAAGCAGAAGAACAGACACAACGCGAAAAAGCCCAACTCGATGAACTGCTTGCCAAAGGCGAAATCACTGAAAACGAACACACGATTCGAGTCAAACGCCTTTAAGGATCACGATGCCCCTCTCCCACCATATTGAAGCGTTCACAACTTTTGCATCAAGCCACCTGACTGGTGATCCGGAGCACGATTATCATATCCAGTTGAAAATTGATCACTCCCTGCGAGTGCTCGACAACGCACGCGCAATACTAGACGGGGAAAAGATCACAGGCCACGTTGCCACGCTGACACTGCTGGCCGCCCTTTATCACGACATCGGCCGTTTCCCCCAATATTCCAGATACGGCACTTTCAAGGACATGGATTCGATAAACCACGGTCGACTCGGGGTCCTCACCCTGCGAGAGCTTAACCTCCCCGCCGGGCTATCCAGAAAAGACCTGAGAGCTGTCCGCGCAACTGTCGCCCTGCACAACGTCAAGGAAATTCGTCCGACAACTCCCGCCCCGCTCGCGGGCATGGTCAATGTCGTTCGTGATGCGGACAAGCTCGATATCTACCCGATCGTACTCGACCACTTGGGTAAAAATTCCGATTCAAAACCAGTTGTCATCCACAGTCTTGAAGACAATCCGGAAGCGTATTCAGATGCAGTATTCGAGGCTGTCGTGTCACAAATAACATGTGATTACAGCCTGATGAGATACAGCAATGACTTCATCCTTCTCATCACGGGCTGGCTTTTCACTCTCAATTTCAAGACCTCAATCAGGTTATTCGCACAAAGTGGACTGGTTGAGGAGGCCTTCTCTATCTTACCCAAAGACGATAAAATAAAAAAACTTGAAGAAAAGATTTTTACATTTATGCGTTATAATAATCTCCCAGCCTCTTGATATAATTGATCCGAGACATTAGACACAAGTATCAAGGAAAACAAATACAGAACCATGGATCAAAAAAAAGACAGCAAAGCATACGGTGTTTACAAGAACATCGTCATTCTGACCAATATCGAGGTACACGCCAAGCGCGACCTTGCGACCATAAAGACGTTTGGCCCCACGAATGTAAAACAATTCACTATGGGTGTTGATGCCATTGACTACATGGCCGAGAATCATGTTGACCTGATTTTATGCGATTCATCCTTAAATGATATGAGCGGTATAAAATTCGCCCAGATCGTTCGCAAGAATATGAGCGGCAGGCCGCTTCCCATCATCATGGTCACCTTGGAAAACAAGAAAGACCATGTTCTTGATTCCATTGCCGCAGGATGCATCGGATATATTCTAAGGCCATATTCCCTTGACACTTTCGAGAAATATCTCATCCTCGCCAATCAATTGGATTGCTACCCGGAAATCGAGGAAATGGAGCTTCAGGAAGCCAAAGACATGGTTGAACGTGGCGACTTTGACGATGCCATCGAGGCGTTTGAAGAACTCATCTCCTATCAGGACGAGGCGCAGAAATACTACGATATGGGCTGTCAGTTCATGGTTCAGAGTAAATTTGGAAAAGCCATTGTCTCGTACAAGAAAGCAGTCAAGATCAATGATCTTTTCGCCGAGGCCTACAAAGGGCTGGCCGATGCCTACAAAGGCAAAAAGGATCTGGAAGCTTGCAAAAAATATCTCAAAAAAGCCGCTGATGTACACGCTCAATTCGACCGTCTCGAAGAGACCAAGGCTTTGTTCATCGAAATTCTCAAATATGAAGCAGACACCCCGAATCCATTCAACTCCCTTGGAGTCACCCTTCGCAAGCAAGGGGATTATCCCGGTGCCATTCATGCCTACCGGCAGGCTCTGGAACTCACGCCAAATGATGAAAACATCTACTTTAACATGGCCAAGGCATTGTATTTTATGGGCAAGCTGGACGAGGCCTCAAAGGAAGTCGATATGTCCTTGAAAATGAACCCTGAATTCAGGGAAGCAAACAAGCTGTACCAGCGAATCCACGGCAAGCCCTGGACTCCGGTCAGGGGCAGTATTGTCCACCCTCGCCCCATTGCCGAAGGCGCCAAGGAATCTGTCAAGGATATTGATCCATAGCCATTTTTCAGGAGCATACATGACTTCGGAAGCCACTATCCGCCTTGGCTCATTTGTTTTCATGCTCGTAGTCATGGGGGTGGCCGAAACCCTGTGGCCCCGCCGCACGCTTGATATTTCAAAGAGACACAGATGGTTTTCCAACATCTCGGTCTCCATTCTTTCCACCCTGCTGATTCGTCTCTTTATCCCGGTCATTCCAACGGCCCTGGCACTCTATTGTCAGGAAAACAACCTTGGACTGTTCAATCTCATCCTGCTTCCCGGTTGGGTGACAATCCCCCTTTGCGTCTTGCTCCTCGACATGATCATATACTGGCAACACGTTGCGTTTCATAAACAACGACTGCTGTGGCGCATTCACCGCATGCACCATGCCGATACCAATATCGATGCCAGCACCGGCATTCGCTTTCACCCCATTGAAATAGTGCTGTCCATGTTCATCAAGCTGACATTCATCTTCCTGCTCGGCCCGCCCGCCGTAGCCGTGATCATTTTTGAAATTCTTCTCAATAGCTGCGCACTCTTCAACCATGCCAATGTCCGCTTCCCCCTGGCCGTGGACTCCATCCTCAGGCTCCTTGTGGTCACACCTGATATGCACCGCGTTCACCATTCAACAGACATGCGCGAAGCAAACATGAACTACGGCTTCAATTTCCCGTGGTGGGACAGATTATTCGGTACATACAAGGCCCAGCCAGACCTGGGACATGGCAACATGATCATCGGGCTGAATATTTTCAGGGACACCGCTTTTGTACGTCTGCACAAGATGCTGACCATCCCCTTCTTGTAAAAAGCCAGGACACTCATGCCGCTGGCGATATCTGCGGTCCGCCTCTGCAAATGGCGAAGGCTGTTGGCGAAGGGTGTGTCGCAGGCATTGAAGCCGCCACCTACGCGAAAAAATTGAAGTTGAACTAAATCCGGGGAATACCGCAGCAAACCTGCGCTTCAATAAATCTGGCTATCCGTTTGCGAACGTCTTTTTCTCCCTTGTTGAACTCCAAAACAGCATAGCTCGTACCATCTTTCATGAAAGCATTTTTGACTATACACCCAACAGAATATCCGTCTCCCTGGATGTCAAAGGGATGAAAAGTCAGCTGAACTTCACTTTCTCTATTTTCACTCAACGGGAAATTATCTTCGTTGAGAAAACGGATACGCGAACAGCTTGAGGACATATCCTCCACGACAGCTTGTGTGGCTCTGTCTCCCTCGACGACCACCGCCGGAAAGCGACAGGAACACCGAGGCTCGCTACGATCCTCTGCGTCATAACAAGTATCCGGCTTTGCCAACTCTATGAAAGAACGGGGAGCTTCGGCCGCATTCAAAACCCTGGTGGAAAACCCCATGAGCCGACCATCGTAAGCATACTTGACGCAAGCGAATTGATCAGTCTTGAGCCGTTCCACAATAGGGGCTGTGATTGGAGAATAGACGATCAGCCGACCATCATCCTCCACCTTGGCCACAACGCTCAGAAACCTGTCGCCAAAGGTCGAAAATTCGACCAAAATATTATCGCCAACAGATAGATCCATACGAGTTTTTCCCCAAGTTTGTATTGACAATACACCATGGAAATTTTCACAGCTATTATATATACCACTTGTATGTTCAAAACACTCGGAATAATTGCCTGGTTCTGTTGTCTGCTCGTTCTGGGCTATCAGGGCGTATACTGGATACTGTATGCCTCATGGCCTTCTGTGACGCTCTTTGATGCTACACAAAAGCTTGGCATCGACCTTGTCTATCTTGTCCAGTCACTCTCACTTGAAATAGCTGCAAAAACGGCCTATATCTGCTTCACAACTGAACTTTCACTCTTTTTCTGGTGGACAGGCATTGCCTTGTTTGCCTTGGTATTCGTAAGTAAAGTCCTCTTGAAAAAGTGACTCTTTCGTTAAAGAAAGACGAGACGAGTCAAATCTGTTAGAAAATAATACTACACACGGCCCAATTAAAGTACTCCACAGGTGCATTTATTTGACCGGCCAGCTGGCACTTGATGCCCAATCGATATAATATTGATATGGACTTACCCCTGTTTTTCCAGCTACAAGGGCTTAATACGTCAAAATTCAGAGGATGATTCATTGCAAAGACGATATATCCCTATCACCATACTGACCGGAATCCTGTTCATCGCAGCCCTCGTTGGCTATCTGGCCCCGGCTGGGTCTGATGGCCCACCAGTGCGTGTCCTCCTTGCCAACAAGGGTGGCAAGATCCTTTTTGCCCATGAAGCGCACGCCAAGCGAGAGAAAGAAAACTGTACATCATGCCATCATACGTCCGGGGATGAACAAACGCCTCCGGCCTGTTCCGACTGTCACGTAAAGAAATTCGATGAGATTTTCATTGCCAGTCACCAGGAGAACATTGACGAAAAACAATGTACATCCTGTCATCATCCGGGCGCGACTATCGAAAAATTCTCTCACGAGCGGCACCAAACTGAATATGCCGAGGATGATTGTCAGGCCTGCCATCACGACACGGACATAGAGCCTGAACCACAGGCGTGTTCCGATTGCCACGAAAAAGAAGACACCAAGGATATTGTGAGCCTGAAAAAGGCAAACCATGCCAAATGCGGTGATTGCCACGAAGATCTGTATGACGAGGGCATCAAGGGATGCACCAATTGCCACACCCGCGACAAAAGCGTGGCAAAAGAGTCGGAGCCGCAACCCTGTTCAGACTGCCATTCCGAACCCGTGGATCAACTCGTGCCAACCACGATGAATGCGTTCCACGGCCAGTGCATGTCCTGCCATGAAAAACAGGGCAAAGGACCGTTTAGTGACGATGCCTGCTACCAATGTCATATGAAATAGGGGACCGATAGATATGACCACGTTCAGTTTCAGCCTGCACATCGGAGAAACCGGCCCCCTTGTAAAAGGGTCCGAACCAGACCGACTGCGCATCCCCATCCCATGCCATACTCCTATCCTCGCCGAAGGCGATCAGGTACTGGCCGGAACCAAAATAGCCATTGCCAACCATGACGGCAGCGGTGATATGCATGCTCCGCTGGCAGGAACCATCAAGGATATCCTGCCCGAGTCCATGCTCATCAAAGTCAGCGGTAAAGACAGGGCCAAAGCGAAAAAACCACCGGCAGAAGACGGAGAAACCATCAGAGAATGGCTTCGTGATCTGGGTGTTTCTGTCAAGAATATTACGCGAAGCACAACCCTGATCATCAATGCGGTTCCGCCCGAACCGGGTATTTCCATCTATGAACCATTGCTGAGGGACTATCGCAAAACCCTGGAACTGGGACTGGAAACCGTTCAGCGCATTGTGGAATCCTCCAAGATATTCCTGGCAGCAGCCAAGGGCAACCGGGCTAATGCGTTTGCCAATTGCACAGTCCTGCATGTCACGCCCATCTATCCCAACGGCCTTGATGAAATAGTAGTCAAGACAGTCACCGGTCAGGAAATGCTACCTGGCACCCTACCGGATGATACCACCATTCTTTCCGTCAAAGATCTGTATTTCATCGGACGTGTCATGGAAACTGGCCGCCCCATAACCGAAACCATCCTTACCATCGACAATCAGAACCACTTGATCCGCGTTGGAACGCCTGTGGGTTTTCTGGTCGCAGAGTCCGGTACCATGGTCCAACCAGGCGATAGAATAGTAATGGATGGCTTGATGCGCGGACTCACCGCCATCAATCTTGAGCAAGGGGTGGATAAGGACACAACCAGTCTCCAGCTTATCCGCGAAGACAAAGGGTTGAAACCCACTGACAATTTCTGTCTCGGTTGTGGAGAATGTGAACGCCATTGCCCGGCCCGCATCATGCCCGGCATGATCAGCCGCTGTGCCGAGTTCAAGCAATTCGAACGCGCCGAGAATTTTCATATCCACTCATGCATCGAGTGTGGCATCTGCGGATACTGGTGCAAAGCCCAGCGACCGCTCCTGCAATACATACGCCTTGCCAAATACGAACTCGCCCTTCTCAGGGAGACAAAAACTCCGTCACAACCACTGGTCGAATTCATTGAAACCGGACAGAACGGAGAGAAAGAATGATCCAGCAACTTGAGCCGATACTGACAGTCTCTCCCCCCCCACATGTCCATTGTGGGCGGTCCATAAAAGGCTACATGTCCGAGACCCTTATGGCACTCTTGCCCGCCGTGGTCATGGCAATCTACATCTTCGGCATTGATGCACTCAGAGTCATGGCCCTTGCATGCACTGTGGCCGTGATCACCGAGACCATCTGTAGCAAGCTCATGAAACGCGAACAAGCCATCGACGATTTCAGCGCGTTGCTTACCGGATTGCTCTTCGCCTTCCTGCTCCCGGCCTCTTCCCCATGGTGGCTGGTGACCATCGGCGCAGCTTCAGCCATTTTCCTCGGCAAGATGATCTTTGGCGGTCTGGGAGCCAACCCGCTCAGCTCTCCCCTCGTGGGCTGGGCAATTTGCCGCATATCATGGGGCGGATTCATGGACACCAACGCAACCATGCTGACATCCAGTCTCGCGGCACCGTTGCAGCAGTTGAAATATTTCGGCCTCCAGTCCATTCAATCCATTCAATCATCAAGCCTGATTCTGGGCGAACAACTCGGTGGACTGGGTGAAGTCCAGATTGCCGCCCTGCTGGCCGGTGGTGTATTTCTGCTCATCCGCCGCCACATCAGATGGGAAATCCCGACCGGATTCATCGCAGGAATCCTGGTCACAGCCTGGATATACCAACTGATCGATCCGACCACATATGCATCGCCTCTGTTCCATCTTCTGGCTGGCGGTACACTCTTCGGAGCCTTTTTCCTTGCTACCGACCCGGCATCCTCACCCATCGGATGCATCCCGTCCGTCCTGTTCGGACTGACTGCCGGGGCCATGGTTATTATCATTCGCGTATATGGCATCTATCCGGACGGCGTTCCGTTCGCCATACTGCTGACAAACCTGTTCACACCGCTGTTTGACCGCATCCGCCCAAAACCGTTTGGCGGTCCTCACAAACTCATGCAGAAAGGTATGGAGGACGCAACATGAGAGAAATGCTGCGGATGATCTTCGTCCTCTCCCTGATCTGCGGCCTGTCCGGCCTGACCCTCGCCACAGTGCGTCAGGCCACCAGCGAGCGTATTGAAGAGCAGGTCATGACCTTTGTGCAAGGGCCAGCCCTTGAACAGATTTTCAGCGATCATGACAATAACCCGGTCAAAGACCGTAGAATTTTCAATTTACCAAACGGCCCTGTAACGGTCTTTCCGGCCCTGAAAGACGGCAAGCTCACAGGTGTGGCCATCGAAACCTTTGGCAAGGGCTACGGCGGCAACATCGGCGTCATGGTCGGATTCACCACCGATGGCAGCAAGCTGGAAGGCATTGGCATCACCACCATGAAGGAAACACCCGGTCTGGGTGCCCGCCTTGTCGAACCTCAATACCGCGACCAGTTCAAGGGCCACTCCACAGACAAGATCGCCCTGAAAAAACAAGGCGGCGACATCGCTGCCATCTCCGGGGCGACCATCTCATCCACCGGCTCGGTGGCTGCGGTCAATGATGCACTTAAGATATTCAATCAAATCAAGGACAAGCTCCCCACTGCCTGGGGTTCCTAGGATACGACTATGAGCAGATTGTGGAAAGAATTCTCGAAAGGTCTCTGGAAAGACCTGCCCCCGTTCAAGCTGGTGCTCGGCCTCTGCCCGGTGCTGGCAGTGACAAAGACCGCTGACAACGGCCTTGGCATGGGACTGGCAGTCATCTTCGTCCTGACCATGTCCAACATGCTGGTTTCGATGATACGCAAACTCATCCCCACCAAGGTCCGCATCGCCTGCTTCATCGTGGTCGCCGCATCGCTGGTTGTCTGCGTCGAGCTTCTCATGCAGGCCTATGCATACCCGCTCTATCTGCAACTCGGAATTTTCGTCCCGCTCATCGTGGTCAACTGCATCATCCTGGGCCGGGCCGAGGCCTTTGCCTCCAAGAACCCGGTCTATCTGGCCGTGGCCGACGGACTCGGCATGGGCATTGGCTTTACCATCTCCCTGACCTTTCTCGGTTCCATCCGTGAACTTTTCGGATACGGCACATTGTTCGGCACGCAGATCATGGGCGACTGGTTCCAGCCCGTCACCTTCATGGTCGAGGCCCCCGGCGCATTCGTCTGTCTTGGCCTCATCCTGGCCGGAATGAATGCCCTGACCAACTGGCAGCGCAAGAGCAAGGGACTGGAAGCCATTGAGGGACCGGTTCACGATTGCAAGACGTGTGGCATGTGCGCCACCAAGCCGGGAGCATAAGGGAACGTCATGGATTATTTCGTACTCGTCATAGCCGCCATATTCGTCAACAACATCGTGTTGGCGCAATATCTGGGCAACTGCCCGTTCGTTGGCACATCCAAGGAATCAAGCGTGGCCATGGGCATGGGGCTGGCCGTTGTTTTTGTTGCGACCCTGGCCGCGGTCATTACCTGGTGCGTCCAGAAATTCCTGCTGGCCCCCAACAATCTTGGATATCTCCAGACCATCACATTCATTCTGGTCATTGCCGCACTGGTCCAATTCGTCGAGATGTTCCTGAAAAAAGTCATACCGCCGCTCTATAAATCTCTGGGTATCTTCCTGCCCCTGATCACCACCAACTGTGCGGTGCTCGGTATCGCCATCATCTGCCAGCGCGAAGAATTCACACTGATCGAAACCATCTTGTTTTCCATTGCATCCGGTGTTGGTTTCCTGCTCGCCCTCGTGGTCCTTGCCAGCATCCGGGAACGACTCGATCTGGCGCATGTCCCTGTCAGCCTCAAGGGAACTCCACTGGCATTGATTCTGGCCGGACTCATGTCCCTTGCATTCTTCGCCTTCAAAGGCATGGCCTCTTAGGAGTTTATGGATATGATCACTGCATCGGTACTCATCCTTCTCGGCATCGGATTCACGGCGGCTGTCATTCTGGCCGTGGCATCCAAGGTGCTCTATGTCTATGAAGATCCCCGCATCGCCGAAGTGGAAAGCGTGCTGGCCGGAGCCAACTGCGGCGGTTGCGGATATCCCGGTTGCGCCGGAGCCGCCCAAGGTGTTGTCGAGGGCAAGGCCGGAGCCACGGTCTGCGTCATCGGCGGCGAAGAAGTCGCCACAAATGTGGCGGCAATCATGGGCCTTGAATTTTCGACCATGGAAAAACAAATCGCCTTTGTGGATTGTACCGGCGGAACCCGTGCCGAAGATGCCTATATTTATGAAGGAGCGAAAGACTGCCGCGCACAGCACTTGCTGTACAACGGTTCAAAGCTATGCCCTGAGGGATGCCTCGGCTACGGCACCTGCGTTGGAGCATGTCAGTTCGGAGCCATCGAAATGGGTCCCAACGGCTACCCGGTAGTCGATCCCGACCTCTGCACCGCTTGCGGCGGCTGCGCACAAGTCTGCCCACGCGGTGTCATCACCATCTGGGGCATGTCCGCCCGGATCACGCATCTTAACGAAACCACCGACTGCCTTGCCCCGTGCCGCCAACGCTGCCCCGGGCAGATCAATATCCCCCGCTACATCGAACAGACGTCTCGCGGCGACTATGCCGGAGCACTCGAAACCATCCGCGAACGAATTCCCATGCCCCTGTCCATTGGCCGCATTTGCCCGCATCCCTGCGAGGACGTCTGCCGCCGTGATCATGTGGATGAGTCAGTCGGCATCAATATGATCAAACGCTTTGTTGCCGATTGGGAAATGAACTCCGGTGAACGGCTGCCAATTTCATGCGCACCGGATACCGGCCGCAAAATCGCGGTTGTCGGCGGTGGTCCGGCCGGACTCTCCTGCGCCTTTTTCCTGCGCCGCCTCGGACACAGCCCGACTATCTTTGAATCCATGCCCAAACTGGGCGGTCAGCTCAGGTACGGCATACCCGAATACCGCCTGCCAAAGGCTGTTCTGGATTGGGAAATAGAAGGTATCCTGAATCTCGGTATCGACGTGGTGTATGAAAAATCCTTTGGCATCGACTACGATCTCGACTCCCTGAATACAGACGGATTCGAGGCTACCTTCCTCGGCATCGGCGCATGGATGAACATGACCCTCCGCATCGACAAAGAGGACGCCGAAGGTGTTGAAACCGGAACAGAATTCCTGACCAAGGTTGGTCTTGGAATTGATACGGGCATAGGCAAAAAAGTCGTTGTCATCGGCGGCGGAAATACCGCCATCGACACAGCGCGTACCAGTGTTCGCCTGGGGTCGCATGTGACACTCATGTACCGCCGGACCAGAAACGAAATGCCCGCCAACATGGAAGAGATCCTTGCCGCAGAGGAAGAAAACGTAAACTACCTCTACCTCGCGGCCCCGACCAGAGTCATCACCGATGACTCCAACAAGGTCACCCATATCGAATACATCAAGATGGAATTGGGAGAGCCTGATGCCTCGGGCAGACGCAGTCCTAAGCCCATCGAAGGCTCAGAGACGCTTCTCGAAGCAGACAGCATCTACACGGCCATCGGTCAAAAACCTGAGCTTTCCTGTCTGTATGATGAATCCGGCTCTTGCTCTCTCAAAGAAACCAAATGGCGCACACTGGACGCCAACCCGGACACGCTCCAGACCGCACTGCCCAATGTCTTTACCGGCGGAGACATGCACACCGGCCCATCTCTTGTCATCACCGCCCTTGGCGAAGGCAGAAAGGCGGCCCGGTCCATCCACCAGTACCTGAATGAAGACCAGCCATATGTATCGCACAAGACACAGCGGGAAATGATTCCGTACACGATGTTCACCCATGTTCCCGATGTCGGACTTCGGACCAGATCAAAAATGCCAGATCTCGTGGAATGTGACGAGCGAATCTGCACTTTCAAGGAAGTCGAAGGCGCACTGAACGCCGAAGAAGCCAAGCACGAGACATGCCGATGCCTCCGCTGCGGACTAACATGCTACAACCGCGATATGGTTGACGGGCAGGAGTGCGTGAGTGAGGAGTGCGTTAAAAATCCATAAAAAGACTTGCAAACAGAAAGCCTTGCCGATATATCTTTTTTCCCTTCGGGTGCAAGCCTCAAGGGAGACCACAAGGTCGGTTAGCTCAGTTGGGAGAGCACCGCATTCACACTGCGGGGGTCGTTGGTTCAAGCCCAATACCGACCACCAAAAG
>JAFLJW010000298.1 GCA_022712815.1 Pseudodesulfovibrio sp.
CGTCATGCCCGTGGCCGCTGCCGTGGGCGGCATGGTCATTCCGGCACTTCTTTTCGTCACCTTCAATACGGGTACGGAGTCCATTGACGGCTGGGGCATCCCCATGGCGACCGACATTGCCTTTGCTCTGGGCATCCTCTCACTGCTCGGCAGTCGTGTACCGGTGGGACTCAAAATTTTTCTGACCGCTGTCGCCATTGTGGACGATATCGGCGCGATTCTGGTCATCGCAATCTTCTACACCACGTCCCTGAACCTGACTGCTCTGGGTATCGGCGTGGCCGTGCTCGGCCTCATGGCCATCCTCAATTTGCGCTGGGGTATCAGGCATTCCATCCCGTATCTCGTACTCGGCGTCATCGTCTGGTTCGCTTTCCTCGCGTCTGGCATCCACGCCACCATCGCAGGTGTGCTGGCAGCCATGACCATTCCGGCCAGCACCAATATGAACTGCACTAATTTTGTGGAAAAGCTGCGGGCGGCGGTCGAAGTGTTTGAGATGGCGATTACCCCAGGCAAGTCCGTCCTCACCAACAAGGAGCAGCAGATAGCCTTGCACGTCATGGAGGAGGCCCATGAAGCCGCCACCACGCCGCTCCAGAATATTGAGCATGCCCTGCATCCCTGGGTGTCGTTCTGCATCATGCCCATATTTGCTCTGGCCAATGCTGGTGTTGCTCTGGAGGGTGATATCTTTCAGAAAATATTCACGCCGGTCGCGCTCGGCATCTTCTTCGGTCTGGTGGTCGGAAAGCAGGTCGGCGTCACGGCGGCTTGCTGGCTGCTCTACAAGTTCGGTCTGGCAAAGTATCCTGACCGGACAACGTTCATGCACCTCTACGGCGCGTCCTGTCTGGCTGGTGTCGGCTTCACCATGTCCATATTCATCGCCAACCTCGCCTATGTGGAAGGGCCGCGTCTGGTGGAATTGTCCAAGATTGCCATCCTGTTTGCCTCGTTACTGGCAGGCATATGGGGCTATGTGGTGCTGAGGTTTTTCGCGCCTGATGTGTCGAAGGAAGAGTCTGACTCGTCCTAGAATTCCATGAGTCCCAAGGGGTCAAGCTCATCCTGTTCCACGTGGGTGAAGCAGGCGACATCGAAGAAAAGATCCTTTTTGATCTCGGTCAGTCGCCAGTTGCCGCCGGTGCCGAATGCGTTCCATAATTCGGTTTCTATGCCCTGACGAATCTTGAATTCCAGAGCTTGCACACCTTCAATAATGGCTCCGCCCAGATGGGTTTCCATGAGCGGCACCAGACCGCAGGTGACGTGCTGGATGTCTATAATCTCCGGGGAATCGGTGGTCTTGGCAGTGTCGGTCATGATTATTTTCCTATGCAGAATGAGTCGAAGATAGCATTGAGCACTTCGTTTGAGGTGATCTCGCCGGTGATGCCGGACAAGGTGGTGCAGGCGGTTTCCAGGCGGACGCTCAGGAGGTCGTAGGGGATACCCGCCTCGGTGTCCTGCTCCATGAAAAGGAGTTCCTCGGCAGCCTCGCGGAGTACCTTGGCCTGTCGCGCATTGGGTGCCAGTTCATCCGGGTCGGGCTGGCCCGCGCCCTGAAGAATACGGTCGCGGATGCGGTCGCACAGGGTGTCGATATGCTGGCCGGTTTTGGCGGAAATATCGAGAATCTCGAAGCCGAGGTCCGTGAGAGGCGAGCCGTGGTCGCCATTGAAATTCGGCAGGTCGTTCTTGTTGAATACGACCAGAGTTTTATCTGCTCCGAGATTGTCAGCCGTGGACATGGTTTCGTCGGTCAGGGGCATGGTCCCGTCGGTCAGCAGCAGCACGAGGTCGGCCCGGTCCATGAGTTCCCGGCCCATTTTAAGACCGGCGGCTTCGATGGCATCAGTGGTCTGCCGGATGCCAGCGGTGTCGGCCAGCCGGATGTTCAATCCGTCCAGATTGAGAGATTCCTCAAGATAATCGCGGGTGGTGCCGGGCTGGTCGGTGACAATGGCCCGGTTGCGGCCAAGGAGCGCATTCAGCAGGCTCGATTTACCCGCATTGACGCGCCCCGCCAGAACCACCAGTGCGCCCTCGCGCCACGCTTTGGTGCGATCCACGGCAGAGAGCAGGGTTTTGATCTCGGTCCGCACCTCGTGGGATGTGGAAATCAGTTCCTCAGGCGACAGGCATTCGACCTCGTCATCAGGAAAATCCACGGCCACCACAAGGTGTGCGCGGAGATGCTCAAGCCGCATCCGCAGGGAGCTGATCTTTTCGCCGAGCAAACCGGAAACCTTGACCTGCGCCAGATGCATGGCCGCCTTGGTCGGAGCGTGGATCATCTCGACAACGGCTTCGGCCTGGGTCAGGTCCATGCGTCCGTTCATGAAGGCGCGGTAGGTGAATTCACCGCGCTCAGCCAGTCTGGCCCCTTGGTTAAGCGTCTCTTCCAGCACCGCGGCCAGCACGGCTCGACCGCCGTGGCAGTTGATTTCGACGAGGTCCTCACCGGTGCATGAATTTGGGCCGGGCATGAAGGCACAGAGTACATCGTCGAGTTCGCGCTTGTCGTTGTCAAGGATGTGTCCATAGTGCAACTTGTAGGGCGTGAAGTCGGAAAAAGTGGTCTTGATCGGACGGAAAATAGCCAAGGCAATGGTGCGGCAGTTGAGCCCGCTGATACGGACGATGCCTATACCGCCGTCCCCCGGCGGGGTGGCGATGGCGGCGATGGTGTCTTTTGAAAGTCTTGGATCAAGCATGGAGTTCTCTTACAAGAGGTTCTTTCAAAAGGCAAAATGCAAAAGAGGTAAAAGTGAAAGAAGAATGAAAGGGAAGGTCACCTGCGGTGACGATGAAGAACGAGCAAAGAGGTTTCGTCCCCTCCGGGCCGAGGTACTTTTGGACCAAAGCGACCAAAAGTACCCAAAAGTCGCTTTTTTGCGGTGTGATCGAGGCTCCAGCAGCAATAATCAGTAACATCGCTCTGCTAACGAAAAGGCCAAGACGGTCGAAGACTCCCGCCTTATCCGGTTTCGTTTGACCGCAAAACGGTGAACTGATTCTAAGCTGCTCCCGCCTATTGTGGGTCGTTGTTAGAGAGAGCAAAAATGATGTGGAGAGTTTTGATCCGAAAGGCTCCCCCTATATCGATTGCACTTGTCTTTTCTTCTAACTTTTCTTCCATGAACTGCAACAGCGGTTAAGGGTACTTTGGGTTAGAAGCCGACCAAGAGGAAAAAGCGGCTTTTATCTGCGGAATCCGAAAGAGCATTATTAACAATCCTCCCCATGCAGAAAGGGAGCGCCTATACTTTTCATGGTTGGGAGCGATTCCTCTTGGATCGGATTCTTGACCAAAGCACCCTGCGGCCAAGTTTGGTAAGCCGAGTTTTTTTGGTTCGTTTTTTGGGGCGGCTCAGCCAAAAAATGAACCCCGCCCGGGGAGGGCTGCCTTTAGGCATCTTATTTCTTTGCCTTTTTACATTCTCCTTACTTCTTCTCTGTCTTTCCCCTTTCAGATGAAATAGAATATAAACTAGCAGCGCATCCGCTGGTGTAATTGAGATAAAAACGGCGCCAATCTGTGCAATAATCTCTAAAAAAAAGATCTTTGATCAGAATAAACCATAAACAAGACCGGTTACAAACGCATGTTTGCAACCGGCCTTGTTTATTATGGATTGGTTAATTTACTTCATGTCATACGTTGTCGGACCATTATGATACTCAGTCTCGTTCAGCCATGTGGCGGGGTAGCCTATGGCAAGGGCCGGGCCACCCGTATTGATGTAGCCGTCCGAATACTTGGCAAACAGTTCAAAGGTCAGTGTCCGCCAACGGTCCAGAGTATTGCCAGCGGTTTTGTAGCTGAATTCCGTGATGAGCGTCCGGGCCTCTTCGGGTGATCGGTTGGCGACGATCATGTCCATGGCAAGGATACCGGACAGGGCTTTGTGTTCCAGTTCACGCTGTACGGGCTCAATGTCCACCTTGGTCATGCGCTGGAAGTTCAGACGCGACCAGTTGGCCAGCAGGTCAAAATGCCACCATGCCGAGGTCGGGTCGAATTTCTGGGGATTACCGGTCTGATACGGCTTTGGCAATTGCGCCATTTTGGAGAAGAACGGCGTGAAACAAGTCGTGGCCGAAACATCCGGGCCGTACCAGAGCACGCCCTTGGTGAATTCCGGAGCATCGGGCCGGGTCTGGCAGACGAAAGTATAGCCTTGGTAGAAGACCGAGATGGCCCGTTCCCATGCGCCGTAGAATTTCTTGTCCGTGTCCACATTGTTTTGATTGCCGTCATAGGGGCCGACAAATCTGTGCGGGTCGCCGTATGGTCCGGCGGCCACGCCTTTGGTCAGGTCGAACTCGGTGCCTTCGTAGTGATCGCGGTACAGGGCGAAAACGTCCGGCGGCGTGAGCTTGGTGCGTGGTTTGATGGAGAAGGGGTAATCTCTGGTGTAGGTGTCTTTGACCCATGGAGAGAGGCCCAGGTCCGGGTTGACGCGATCCATGTTCCGCCAGATGCGCCTGAGGGAATAGTAGGGGTGATTGTACTCGCCGGGGCTGACCGCACGCAGCCAGTCCACCGTGCCTTGTTTCTTTTCATTCCACCACTTGAGTTTTTTCAGGCCGGGGATGAGAAGCTTGGAATACTGGAAGTTTTCGGGATCGTTCTTGATGATATCACGGATGCGGAAGGTGTTGGCAGCCACGAAATACTCGCCGTTCGGCACGCGCTTGGCGACCCAGGCCGAGTGGTAGGTGGAATCGGGCAGGGCGCACATTTCAAATACCCAGGCTTCTTTTTCATCCGCCACCAGCAGGGTTTCGCCTGTGGAATAGTAGCCGTATTTGTCGATCAGACCACCCATGAGCTTGATGGCATCACGGGCTGTGGCGCAATTTTCCAGCGCGATACGGGAGAGTTCCGAGCTGTAGAAAATCCGTTGCGGCTTGCCACTGCTTTTTCTGGCATTGGCCTCCGGTTCAAAGTTCGCGCCGTTGGTGCATTCGCCCATCATCAGGTTTTTCTCGTTCATGATGCCGTAGTTGCCGTCAAAATAGGCATATGAATTCAGTTGTTCATGACCGAGAACCTTCCATATTTCCTTGTACGAAAGCGTGGCGACGGGTGAGGTCTGCGGGTAGCCTTCCGTGTTGTAGGCCGGACCTCGGTCATCAGTCACAAAGCGCGGATAGAGATAGGCACTGCCAAAAATCTTCCGCTCGCCCTCCTGAAGTTTGGATGGAACATAGATGAGTCGTTGATCACCCAGTTCGTCATCATCGGAATGTGTAACCATCATGGACCCGTCCTTGCTGGCTCCGGGCGTGATAATCATGGTGGTGCAGGCCAGTGCCTGAATCGCGGCAAAGGTTATTACCACTAGGCAGATGAGTGCAATTAAATGAATCCGTTTCATATGGCGGCTCCTTGGTTCCTGTACGGTCTTGTTGTTTTAAATTCCCTATACTCATATCTTCAAACGATGTCCCGTATAAACTCTTTTCTTCCTCCCC
>JAFLJW010000141.1 GCA_022712815.1 Pseudodesulfovibrio sp.
CCCGGGCGTTCTGGCCCGGCAGCAAGTGGGCCTCGTGTCCTGTACTTTGGGCGAGGCCAAAAACAGGGCGGATCTTGTCATCTACTGGGGCTGCAACCCGGTGGAGGCGCACATGCGCCACCTGACCCGCTACTCCCTGCAGCCCAAGGGGCTGTTTACGCCCGAAGGACGCAAGGGACGAAAGGTCGTTGCCATTGACATACGCAAGACCGTGACCACGAAACGCGCTGATGTCTTTTTGCAGGTCACGCCCGGCAAGACCTTTGAGATCGCGTCGACCTTGCGCGCTTTGCTCAATGGCGTGGAACTCGAATTCCCGGCCGGACAGGACATGATCGCTGGCGTGCCAGTGGAGACCTGGCGTGAGGTCGTGGAGATGATCAAGGACTGCAAGTACGGCGTGCTCTTCTTCGGACTGGGCGTTACCCAGTGTCGAAACACGGACATCAACGTGGAGCAGGTGGCCAGGCTTGTGCAGGACGCCAACCAGTACACCCGGTTTTCCGCCATGGCCATGCGTGGTCATGGTAATGTCAACGGTGCCAATCAGGTCATGACATGGCAGACCGGCTACCCTCTGGCCGTGAACTTCAACAGAGGCTTCCCCCGCTATAATCCCGGGGAATTCAGCGTGGTGCCCATGCTCGCGCGCAAGGAGGTGGACGCGGCGCTGGTCGTGGCCACGGACCCTGGGGCGCACCTGCCCAAGGACGCAGTGGAGTATCTGCAAAGCATACCCACTATTCACCTTGATCCGCATCGCAACATGACCACACCGTGGGCCACGGTGGTCATCCCGGTGGCCCCTGTGGGCGTCGCCGCTGCCGGGACCTTCTACCGCATGGACAACGTTCCGTTGCGATTGAAGAAACTGGTTGATTCCCCCTATCCTTCGGACGAGGAAGTTTTAAAGACTATCAAGGAAAGGATCGCTTATGCTTCGAATATATAACGGTCACGTCTATGACCCTGCCAACAATTTGCAGGGTGAGGTGAGGGACGTGCTCATCGACGGAGATTCCATTGTCTCCGCCGCTGGTATCCCCAAGGAACAGCTGGATGCCATGGAGAGCATCGACGCCACAGGTTGCGCCGTGATGCCCGGCGGCGTGGACATTCACAGCCATGTCGCCGGTGCCAAGGTCAACAATGGTCGCATTCTCTGCCCCGAGGAGCATCGCAGCCATGTGATGGCCAGCACCTCGAAGACCAGGGCCGGGTGCGGCCTCTGTGTACCCACCACATTCCGCACCGGCTACCTTTACTCCCAAATGGGCTACACCACTGTCTTCGAGGCGGCCGTTCCGCCTCTGGAGGCCCGGCATGCCCATGAGGAACTCATGGACCTGCCGCTGCTTGACAAGGGGTGTTACACGGTCATGGGCAACAACTATCTGGTGATGAAAGTGCTCAGCGACTCAGACCCGGTACGGCGCAAGGAGCGTCTGCAAGAGCTCGTTTCCTGGCTCCTGAAGGCCAGTCGGGGTTATGCCGTGAAGGTCGTGAATCCCGGCGGCGTGGAGGATTGGAAGTGGAACATGGGCGCGGCGGATCTTGACACCCCGACCCCGCCCTTCGGAGTCACGCCGAGACAGATCATCAGTGCCCTTGCCGAAGCGGTGGACGAGCTCAAGCTGCCCCACGCCATGCACCTGCATTGCAACCATCTCGGGGAGCCGGGCAATCTGGAAACCACTCTGGAGACCATGCGCACGCTGGAAGGTCGTCGCACCCACTACACCCATTTGCAATTCCATTCCTATGGGAAAACCAAGAAAGGCGGTTTCACCTCGGGCGCGATAAAGATGGCTGAATACTTCAACCAACACCCGGAATTCACCTGTGACGTCGGACAAATAATCTTTGGCTCCACCCTGACCATGACGTCGGACGCGCCCATGGAGTTCCGGCTGTACCAGATGTGCAAGGGCAAGTGGGCCAGCGGCGATATTGAGATGGAAAGCGGCTCGGGCATCGTACCCATCACCTATAATCCCAAGGTGCTGGTCAACGCCATCCAGTGGGCCATAGGGCTCGAACTGCTACTGCTGATCACAAATCCCTGGCAGGTTTTCCTCACCACGGATCACCCCAATGCCGGGCCGTTCACGGCCTATCCCGAGATTATCAAGCTGCTGATGGACGCGGACTACCGTCGATCCTGGATGGAGAAGCTGCATCCCAAGGTGCGACAGGCTACCTGCCTTTTCGAGTTGTGCCGGGAGTACACCTTGGAGGAGATCGCGATCATCACCAGATCCGGGCCGGCAAAGGCTCTGGGGCTGGCCCGCAAGGGGCATATTGGTGCGGATGCGGATGCCGACATAGCCATCTACCGCCTGAGCGATGATAAAAGCGCCATGTTCTCCCGCCCTGAATACGTCATCAAGGGGGGTGTCGTGGTGGCTCGCAATGGCGAGATCGTTCAGAGCGTCAACGGCAGGACTTTGTGCGTTGATCCTGACTGCGGCGATGGTCTGCCCGAGGATCTGGCAGACACTTTTGACGGCTATTATACCGTGAAATTGGCGAATTATATGGTTGAAAACGAGTACCTGGAACGGCCGGAGGTTATCCCATGCGGGTGAACAATGTTGAGATAGTGGATACCTTTGCGGAGGCTTTTCCCATGTCCGCCGCGCGGTTGACTATAACGGCGCGGAACGAGAAATGGGCCATGCAGGCCGCACTGGCCGCAACGGGGTTCGCCACCTCGGTCATCGGCTGCGGTATCGAAGCTGGTATTGAGGGCGTATCCAGACAAACTCCGGATGGACGTCCGGGCCTGGATTGTCTGTTTTTCGGCATGTCGCGGAAAGATCTGGAAAAGCATCTTCTCAAGCGCATCGGCCAGGCAATCATGACCGCACCGACTTCCGCCTGTTTTGACGGCGGCGTGCTCGAATGTCCAGAGGAAAAACGCAAGACGTTGAAGCTCGGTGGCAAACTCCGCTTTTTTGGTGATGGCTATCAGGCCAGCAAGATCATCGCGGAAGAGCGTTACTGGAGGATTCCGGTCATGGAAGGAGACTTCCTGATTCAGGAGACTTTCAGCGTGTCCGAGGCCGTAGGCGGCGGCAACTTCATGATCCTTGCGGAATCAGCCGACGTGGCTCTGGAGGCCGCGGAGGCCGCAGTCGAAAGTATCCGCGCAATACGCGGATTGATCCTGCCGTTTCCGGGGGGCATTGTGCGTAGCGGTAGCCAGGTGGGATCGCGGTATGCATTCCTGCCGGCTTCAACCAACATCGCCTTTTGCCCGACCATACGCAGTCGCGTGCCAGATACCGTGTTGCCTCCCGGGACAAATTCGGTCCTGGAGATCGTCATCGACGGCCTGACTTTTGAACTGGTTGCCGAAGCGACCAGGGTAGGGATCAAGGCCGCGTGTATCCCCGGGGTGCTACAGATCACCGCAGGTAATTACGGCGGCCGCCTCGGCAAGCACCATTTCCATCTCCGGAAACTGCTTGGATGAGAGCCTGCATGAAACAACCACAATGGACTGGAGCCATGTCATGAGTATAAAAGTTCAATTAACTCTTCGCACAACCCCAACCATACCAATGGAAGCGGAATCCCTGCTTCCTGAAAATATGATGGACAAAAGCAAGGACGAGATAAAGTCCATGCCCCTGCTGGCGGGCAACCGCATGGAAACGGTCGGCGACCATTTTCATGTGAAAACAACGGAAAATCAGCAAGGCGGACAGGATGAAGAAAACGGCCTGCCCACGTTGGAACTGACGGGAAATCTGACGCGCTTCAAACGACTCGGCGAAGCCATGTCCGGAGGCACCATGATCGTGAACGGATCGGCGGGTTTCCACGCTGGTGCGCAAATGAGCGGAGGCGTGCTGACGATCACTGGTAATACCGGGGATTATCTGGGAGCGATGATGACCGGGGGGCGGATCGTGGTGCACGGCTCTGCCGGACACTTCACCGGCTCCGCGTACAGAGGCTTCACCAGCGGCATGTCCGGCGGCACGATCCTCATTCACGGTGATGCGGGCAATCTGACCGGAGCGCGCATGCGCCGCGGTACCATTGCCGTGCGCGGTGCGTGCGGTGATCTGGCGGCATTTAGCATGCGCGCTGGAACCGTTCTCATCGGCGGAGTACCCGGCGTGCGGGCGGGAGCGAACATGATCCGGGGAACGGTGATCCTGCTGACGCCTCCCCAGGAAATGTTACCCACCTTCCGGTACAACTACACCGGCAGTCCGAGCTTCTGGCCGTTGCTTCTGGCCTCACTGGACAGGGCTGACTGCGCGCTCCCGGATGTGAAGCCGCATTCCACCTTTGAATGTTACAGCGCCGACTTCCTCGAAGGAGGAAGGGGAGAAATCCTGCTGCACCGCCTGGCGAGCTAAGTTGCGGGCGCAACCTGTGCCCGCTTGAAAATACGATAACCGCACTGGACGCGGCACCTTGGATCATTTTTCTTGATTCGGGGTCGCCGTGTCCAATGCCTCCTGAAAAGGCATGTTTTTCGCAGCGCATCAGGCAGCGCATCAAGACGACACGGGGCTTTCCTGAAACAAATCAAAAAAACATCTTCATGCCCTCATCTGGTCGCCTGGGGTCTACCACCGTGCCAACAGGTCGGGGAGGCTTTCGGGGGTTTCTTCGGAGACAAGAAAGGCGAAGAGAGAGCCTGC
>JAFLJW010000358.1 GCA_022712815.1 Pseudodesulfovibrio sp.
CTTGATTTTGTCCAAGTGGACAAGGGATAGCCCGGATATACTCGCTAACAGCGAAATTTCTCATCGAGGAATACAATGGCCAAGAAAGAATTAGGAAAGATCAAATTGCAGATTCCCGCCGGGAGTGCCAATCCTTCCCCGCCGGTCGGTCCGGCTCTGGGGCAGCATGGTGTGAACATCATGGAATTTTGTAAGGCGTTCAACGCCAAGACTCAGGACCAGAAGGGACTGATTATCCCCGTTGTCATCACGGTCTATGCAGACCGCTCCTTTGATTTCATCACAAAGACCCCTCCGGCAGCTGTGCTGCTGCTCAAGGCTGCAAAGCTGGAGAAGGGGTCCGGTGAACCTAATAAGGAGAAGGTCGGCAAGGTTACCAGGGCTCAGGTCAGGGAAATCGCCGAGAAGAAGATGGTAGATTTGAACGCCAATGACATAGAGAACGCCATGCTGCAGATTGAGGGCACTGCCCGCAGCATGGGGATCGAAGTCAAAGGCTAATGAGGAAATAAGAAATGCCTAAGCATGGAAAAAAATATCGTAACGCCGTTGAAGGTCGTGACACGGTTCTGCGTGTCAGTGTTGAAGAAGGTGTGAAGGTCGCTGTTGAAGCCGCCTATGCCAAGTTCGACGAGAACCTTGATGTCGCCATCAATCTTGGAGTTGACCCCAAGTACTCGGATCAGATGATTCGTGGTGCTGTCAGCCTGCCAAACGGACTCGGCAAAGACATTCGTGTCGTTGTCTTCTGTAAGGGCGACAAGGAAGCCGAGGCCAAGGAAGCCGGTGCCGATTTCTTCGGTTCTGACGAATTGGTCGAGAAGATTAAGGGTGGATGGCTCGGTTTCGACAAGGCTGTCGCAACTCCTGACATGATGGCTCTGGTCGGTAAAATTGGCCGTATGCTCGGACCCCGTGGTCTGATGCCCAACGCCAAGACCGGCACAGTCACCATGGATGTTGCCAAGGCTGTCACCGAACTCAAGGCCGGTAAGGTCGAGTTCAAGGTGGACAAGGCTGGCATCCTGCACGCCCCTCTGGGCAAGGTCTCCTTTGGTCCTGAAAAACTCCTTGAGAATCTCAGGGCGTTGCTTGACCAGGTCATGCGCATGAAGCCGTCCTCTGCAAAGGGTACGTACATGAAAGCGGTGGCTGTGGCGACTACCATGGGCCCTGGCGTCAAGATCGATCCCTTGACCGTCAAGAAGTTCCTGGACGTATAACAAATTCGGAATGCCGGACGGCCCCTTCCCGGGTTGTCCTGTAGATAATTGCACGGGAAGTTGAGTCAGAGACGGCAGGTGGGGCTGTGATCCCCTTAATATCCTGCTCAGACAACGCTTTGACCTGCTTTCCGGGCCGAACGACGAGGAGTGGTGGATGAACAGGCAAGAAAAAGCCCAGATCATCGAGCAGCTTAACGAAAAAGCTGCGCGGGCAAACATTGCCGTTGTCACCGATTTCAAGGGACTGAGCGTTGAGGAGATTACTCAACTCCGCGCACAGTGTTTTGAAGTTGGCGTTGACTACCAAGTCGTCAAGAATACCCTGGCCCGGTTGGCTCTCAAGGATACCGATCACGGTGAATTGAGCGAACACCTCAAAGAGAACTGCGCTATTGCGTTCGGGTACGACGATCCAGTCGCCCTTGCAAAAGTGTTAGCCGATTTTGACAAGGAGAACAAAAAGTTCGCCTTGCGTTTCGGTACTCTCGAAGGGAAATTTCTTGACAACGACGGCGTGAAATCACTTGCCAAGATGCCCAGCAAGCCTGAGCTCTTGAGTTCCGTACTTGGAACGATGCAAGCTGTACCGCGTAATTTCGTGTGTTTGTTCGCAAACATCGAACGCAAACTCCTGTATGCCTTGACCGCGATCAAGGATCAGAAGGAAGCTGCGTAAACTAGGTTCAAAGCGAATCATTTTTTAAGGAGATTTTATCATGGCTGATATTACAAAAGAACAAGTTGTCGAATTCATCGGCAGCATGACTGTCCTGGAATTGTCCGAATTCATCAAAGAGCTCGAAGATGTCTTCGGCGTCGAAGCAGCAGCTCCCGCTGCCGCAATGATGATGGCTCCTGCTGCTGGCGGCGACGCCGGTGGAGAAGACGAGCAGACTGAATTCGACGTTATCTTGACCGGCATCGGCGGCAACAAGATTGCTGTCATCAAGGCTGTCCGCGCCATCACCGGCCTGGGCCTGAAAGAAGCCAAGGGCGTTGTCGATGAGGCTCCCAAGGCCATCAAGGAAGGCGTCTCCAAGGACGAGGCTGATGAAGTAGCCAAACAGCTTGAAGAGGCTGGCGCTGAAGTTGAAGTCAAGTAACTTCAGTAACTTAAGCTAATAAAGCAAAGAGCGCTCGTCCTGCTACAAGGGCGTTGCGCTCTTTGCTCTGTTTATATATTGATTTTTGGTTCACATTTTGGGTTTAAATGATGTAAGACGAAACAATCGTCTTTTCTTCATTTCCTGTTCAGCCGGGGTTTTGGTTCCGGCCATGGGGTAAAATCCGTATTCGCGTACTTTTCGTCTCCACATCGGGGAGTGCGTCCAACAGAGGGCAAGGTCTTTCCCAAAAGCCTCACGCTCCAACCATCAACCACTCAATACATGAGGGTACAATGGGTCAACTTAGAAAAAAATTCGGCAATATCGTCAACACGCTTCCGATCCCGCATCTGCTGGAGCTTCAGGTGGATTCCTACAAACGTTTTCTTCAGGAAGACGTTCCGCCGTCCAGTCGTGGTGATTTCGGACTCGAAGCTGTGTTTCGGTCCGTGTTTCCCATTGAAGATTTCAACAAGACCGCTAGCCTTGATTTCGTTAGTTATGAAATCGGCGAACCAAAATACGACGTCGATGAGTGCATCGCCAAGGGCTTGACCCTTGAGACACCCATCCGTATCACCGTCCGTCTCGTAGTTTTTGACGTGGATGAAGAGACAGGCAACCGCACGATTCGTGACATCAAGGAACAAGACATATACTTCGGGACTCTCCCGTTGATGACCGCGAAAGGTACATATGTCATTAATGGAACAGAGCGCGTAATTGTCAATCAGTTGCAGCGTTCTCCGGGTATCATTTTCGAACATGATTCCGGTAAGACCCATTCCAGCCGCAAGGTGCTTTACTCCAGCCGTGTCATTCCCATGCGCGGTTCCTGGCTGGATTTCGATTTCGATCACAAGGATATTTTGTATGTCCGCATTGACCGCCGCAGGAAGATGCCAGCCACCATCCTGCTCAAGGCCATGGGATTGTCGCGTGCCGACATTCTCGACTACTTCTATGATGTCGAGTCTTACAACCTGCTCAAGACCAGGGTACAGCGCAAGGTTGTTGCAGAGCAGTTCCGCAAGGAACCTGCCTTTGCAAACATCAAGGTCGATGATAAGATTGTGGTCAAGAAGGGCACCGACATCACCAGAGGTGCCTGGAAGAAGCTCGTTCGCCTGGAAGTGAAGACCATTGAGGTCGATCCCGCTTCTCTGGTCGGTCTGTATCTGTCTGCGGATATCGTCGACAAGAACGGCGAAGTCATTGCCGAGGCTACCGATGAGCTGACCGAAGAGATGATCGAGTTGATCCGCACTGCCGGAATCAAGGAACTGAATGTACTGCACACCCGCGGTCTGGATGTTTCTTCCGCCTTGCGCAATACTCTTATTCTCGACAAGACCACTGATCTCGAAACTGCCCAGATCGAGATTTATCGTCGTCTTCGCCCCAGTTCTCCACCTACCCCGGAGATTGCGGCCAATTTCTTTGGCAACCTGTTCCGCAGCTCGGACTACTATGATCTGTCCAGCGTCGGTCGCTACAAGCTCAATGCCCGTCTCAATCAGGAAGTGGATCTCAACACCCGCACCCTGACCAACGAGGACATCCTGCTGGCCGTCAAGGAACTCATGCGCCTCAAGGACACCCACGGTCCTGCCGATGATATTGATCATCTTGGCAACCGTCGTGTCCGTCCGGTGGGCGAGCTGGTCGAGAATCAGTATCGCATCGGTCTGGTTCGCATGGAGCGTGCCATCAAGGAGCGCATGAGCCTCCAGGAAGTTGCCACGCTGATGCCCCATGATCTGATCAACCCAAAGCCGGTTGCCGCTGTCCTGAAAGAGTTCTTCGGAACTTCTCAGCTCAGTCAGTTCATGGATCAGACAAACCCGCTCTCCGAAGTCACGCACAAACGCCGTCTGTCCGCACTCGGACCCGGTGGCCTGACTCGTGAACGTGCTGGTTTCGAGGTGCGCGATGTGCACACTTCACACTATGGTCGTATCTGTCCCATTGAAACGCCTGAAGGCCCGAACATCGGCCTGATCGTTTCCCTGACCACCTATGCCAAGGTCAATGATTACGGTTTCATCGAGACTCCGTATCGCATGGTCAAGAACAAGCAGACCACCGACGAAATCTATTATATGGATGCATCCAAGGAAGCCAAACACGTGGTGGCTCAGGCCAACGCGCCTTTGGACGACAAGGGTGTCTTCATCAATCAGCGTGTCAACGCCCGCATCAGCGGTGATGTCCTGCTGACCTTGGCCGATGAAATCACGGCCATGGATATCAGTCCGAGCCAGATCGTTTCGATCTCTGCCGCGCTGATTCCCTTCCTGGAACACGATGATGCCAACCGTGCGCTCATGGGTTCCAACATGATGCGTCAGGCTGTGCCACTCCTTCAGGCTGAGCAGCCGCTGGTTGGGACCGACATGGAAGGCCCGGTCGCTCGCGACTCCGGGGCTTGCGTCCTGGCCGAGGAAGACGGCACCATTCACTATGTGGATGCCGAACGCATTATCATCAACTATGATAACGGCCTGTATTCCGATACTGGTGGTGCCAGACACTACGAGTTGCAGAAATGGCACAAATCCAACCAGAACTCCTGCTTCGGTCAGAGGCCCAAGGTTCAGTTGGGACAGGTCGTCAAAAAGGGCGCTGTTCTGGCTGACGGTCCCGGTATCGACAGGGGGGAACTCGCACTCGGAAAGAACCTGCTTGTGGCATTCATGCCCTGGTGCGGTTTCAACTTCGAGGACTCCATCCTCATCTCCGAACGGATGGTCAAGGAAGACGTGTTCACCTCGATTCACATTGAGGAATTTGAACTGGTCGCCCGTGACACCAAGCTTGGACCAGAGGAAGTAACCCGCGATATATCCAATGTCTCCGAAGAGATGCTTAGGAATCTGGACGAATGCGGTATCATTCGGATTGGTGCCTGCATCCAGCCTGATGATATCATGTGCGGTAAAATTACTCCCAAGGGCGAGACTCAGTTGACCCCTGAAGAGAAGCTGCTTCGGGCCATCTTTGGTGACAAGGCGCGTGACGTGAAAAATACCTCTTTGAAGGTGCCGCCGGGAATCTCCGGTACCATCGTTGACGTCAAGGTCTTCAACCGTCGTTCAGGCGACAAGGATGACCGTACCAGAGCCATTGAAGATGCGGAACTCGCAGCCTTCGAGATCAAGGAAAGGAAGCACGTCGCATCCCTGACCGCCTCATGCCGAGAGAAGATATGGGCAATCGTCAAGGGCGCGAAGCTCATAAAAGAACTGATCGGTGCAAAGAAGACCATTCTCTGCGCTGCCGGTGAGGTCTTCAGCCGCGAAGTGCTGGATACCGTTCCGGTCAAGAAGCTGGTCGGCATCTTTGACAAGGATGAAAACGAACAGCTCAAGATGATCATTGGTGATTACGACCAGCAGGTTCATTTCATCAAGGGTATCTATGAAGGGAAGCGCGATAAGGTGACCGAAGGCGACGATCTGCCTCCGGGTGTCATCAAGATGGTCAAGGTTTATGTGGCCGTCAAGCGCAAGCTGAGTGTGGGTGATAAAATGGCTGGTCGCCATGGTAACAAAGGTGTCGTGTCCTGCATCCGTGCAGAAGAAGACATGCCGTTCTTTGACGACGGCACCCCCATGGATATCGTCCTTAACCCACTTGGTGTTCCCTCCCGTATGAATATCGGGCAGATCATGGAAACACACCTGGGCATGGCCGGACGCAAGCTCGGTCAGCAGATAAACCAGATGCTCGAAGAGAGTGGCAACGCCCTCAAGGACATCCGGGTGACTGTCAAGGGAATCCTGGAGACAGCCGAAATGGACGAGCTTATCGACTCCCTCAGTGATGAGGAATTCGTCGATGCGATCAAGGCCGTCAAAAACGGTATTGTCGCCAAGACGCCTGTCTTTGACGGCGCGAGTGAAGCAGGTATCTGGGGCTGGCTCGAAAAGGCCGGACTTGCCTCTGACGGTAAGTTCACCCTTTACGATGGCCGTACCGGTGAGCCTTTCCACAGCCGTGTCACCGTGGGCATCATGTATATTCTCAAGTTGCACCATCTGGTAGATGAGAAGATTCATGCCCGGTCCACCGGTCCATACTCCCTTGTTACGCAGCAGCCTCTGGGTGGTAAAGCCCAGTTCGGTGGTCAGCGTCTGGGTGAGATGGAAGTCTGGGCTCTGGAAGCCTACGGCGCCGCCTATCTTTTGCAGGAATTCCTGACCGTCAAATCCGACGATGTGCAGGGCCGTGTGAAGATGTACGAGAAGATTGTCAAGGGCGACAACTTCCTGGAAGCCGGTTTGCCGGAATCCTTCAACGTCCTGGTCAAGGAACTCATGTCGCTCGGTTTGGATGTGACCTTGCATTATGAAGATCGCAAGCGTCCCACTGCTTTGCATCGGCATGCCTAGGTTAGGACAGGATTGCTTTAAGGTAATAAGCCTGACCGGTCATTTGGCCGGTCAGGCATCAAATAACTTTTTACGATAGGGGATATCCATGACGTTGGACGATCTGTTCACCTTACGTGGAGCGCCGAATGCTGCTGCCCAGGGCCGTAACCTGCAGGCTATCCAGATATCCATTGCCGCACCTGAGACCATCAGAGAGTGGTCTTTCGGTGAGGTTAAGAAACCGGAAACAATCAATTACCGTACCTTCAAACCGGAGCGCGATGGCCTTTTCTGTGCCAAGATCTTCGGTCCTGTGAAGGACTACGAGTGCAACTGCGGCAAGTACAAGCGCATGAAGCATCGCGGCATCGTCTGCGAGAAGTGCGGCGTTGAGGTTATCGCCTCCAAAGTACGCCGTGAGCGCATGGGCCATATTGAACTGGCCGCGCCTGTTGCACACATTTGGTTCCTGAAGACTCTGCCTTCCAAGATCGGTACCTTGCTGGACATCACCATGGCCGATCTGGAAAAGATTCTGTACTTTGATTCCTTTATTGTGCTCGATCCGGGCGAGACCCCGCTGAAAAAGCATCAGGTCGTGTCCGAGGATCAGTACTTTCAGGTCATTGATCACTTTGGTGAAGATGCGCTGGAAGTCGGCATGGGTGCGGAGACTGTCCGCGTCATGTTGCAGGAACTCGATTTGCCGATCTTGCGGGCCGATCTTCGCGAGGAGTCTCAGACCACCAAGTCTCAGACCAAAAAGAAGAAAATCACCAAGCGTTTGAAGATCGTCGAGGCCTTCCTCGAATCCGGCAACAAGCCGGAGTGGATGGTCCTGGAAGTGATTCCGATCATTCCGCCCGAACTCAGGCCGTTGGTTCCTCTTGACGGTGGCCGTTTTGCCACCTCGGATCTCAATGATCTCTATCGTCGCGTCATCAACCGCAACAACCGCCTCAAGAGGCTGTTGGAGCTGGGTGCGCCAGAGATCATCATCCGCAACGAAAAACGCATGTTGCAGGAATCCGTTGACGCATTGTTCGACAACGGTCGCCGTGGCCGCGCCATCACCGGCACCAATGGTCGCCCGCTCAAATCCCTGTCCGACATGATCAAGGGCAAACAGGGCCGGTTCCGTCAGAACCTGCTCGGCAAACGTGTTGATTACTCTGGCCGTTCGGTCATTGTTGTCGGCCCGAAGCTGAAGCTGCACCAGTGCGGCCTGCCCAAGAAGATGGCTCTCGAACTGTTCAAGCCGTTCATTTATTCTGAGCTTGAAAAACGCGAGATTGCCACCACCATCAAATCCGCAAAGAAAATGGTCGAGCGCGAAGATCTCGTCGTCTGGGATATCCTGGAAGACGTTGTCCGCGAGTACCCGATCATGCTCAACCGCGCACCGACCTTGCACAGACTTGGCATCCAGGCTTTCGAGCCGCTGCTTGTCGAGGGTAAGGCCATCCAACTGCATCCGCTTGTCTGTTCTGCGTACAACGCTGACTTTGACGGTGACCAGATGGCTGTCCACGTGCCGCTTTCCATCGAGGCGCAGATCGAATGCCGCGTCCTGATGATGAGCTCAAACAACATCTTGAGTCCTTCCAACGGCGCGCCCATCATCAACCCTTCGCAGGATATCGTTCTTGGTCTGTATTATCTGACTACGGCGCGTTCTTTTGAGAAGGGTGAGGGCATGACTTTTTCGGATGCGTCCGAAGTCATCTGCGCTTACGACTTTGGTGTTGTCGGAATTCATGCCCGCATCAAGGTTCGTATCGAAGGCAAGATCGTCGAGACCACCACTGGCCGTATCATCGCCAGCGAGTTGATCCCGGACAAGGTTCCCTTCAAGCTGGTCAACTGCGTGTTGAACAAGAAGAACATCGCAGCTCTGGTCACCGGTGCCTATCGCCTGGCAGGCACCAAGGCCACGGTTATCCTGTGTGACCGTATCAAGGACTTGGGATATGAGTATGCAACCCGCGCCGGTGTGACCATTGGCGTCAAGGATCTGAAAATCCCGAGTGCCAAGGCTGGATTGCTCGATTCCGCCCACAATGAAGTGGAAGAGATCGAAACCCAGTTCCAGAACGGTATCATCACCAGGACTGAGAAATACAACAAGGTCGTTGATGTCTGGACCAAGACCACCAACGACATATCAAATGAAATGATGCGGGAGATGTCCACCGATATCCTGACCGATCCCAAGACCGGCAAGACAGAGGTCAACTCCAGCTTCAACCCGATCTACATGATGGCTACCTCCGGTGCTCGAGGCAACCAGGATCAGATGCGCCAGCTTGCTGGTATGCGTGGTCTGATGGCCAAGCCGTCCGGTGAGATCATCGAGACCCCGATTACGGCATCCTTCCGCGAAGGATTGTCCGTGCTGCAGTACTTTATCTCCACGCACGGTGCACGAAAGGGCCTGGCCGATACTGCTCTCAAGACTGCGAACTCTGGTTACCTGACCCGTCGTCTCGTCGACGTCGTACAGGATGTGACCGTTTCCGAGCTTGACTGCGGTACTGTCGATGGCCTGGAACTCACTCACTATGTCAAGGGTGGTGAGATCAAGCAGCGTCTGGCCGAACGTGTTGAGGGCCGCGTGACCATGTTCGATACCTATGACGAAGACAGTGGTGATCTGGTCATTCCGGCCAACTCCGTCATCGACGAAAAATATGCTGCCACGCTGGACGCCTCCGGTGTGAACTCCATCACCATGCGTTCCGGTCTGACCTGCAAGTCCAAGCAGGGTATCTGCGCCATGTGTTATGGCCGCGACCTTGCCAGGGGCCATCTGGTCAATGTCGGTGAGACTGTTGGCATCATTGCCGCCCAGTCCATCGGTGAGCCGGGTACCCAGTTGACCATGCGTACCTTCCATATTGGTGGTACTGCATCCAAGGAGATTGAATCCTCCTCCATCGAATCACAGCATCAGGGTAGCGTTGTCTTTTCCCGTATGCGTACTGTCGTCAACTCCGATGGGCACAAGATGGTGCTCGGCAAGAGCTGTCAGGTAGGCATCGTGGACGAGCAGGGCCGTGAGCGTGAAAAATATACGCTTCAATCCGGTTCCCGTTTGCTGGTCGATGAAGGTCAGGACATCAAGAAGGG
>JAFLJW010000430.1 GCA_022712815.1 Pseudodesulfovibrio sp.
AGGATTGATATCCGAGAGTTTGTAAATGAAGTGCCTATGAAGCAAAAGGAACTGATCTTCCAGCAACCCAGCAAGGTAGAGATAAAAAGAAATGACCTCTTCAGCCATCTCCAGCCCCGATGCAAACGGCCTGTTCTCGAAGAAATGCCCGAACTGAGCGACAATTTCGGTGCGAGTCTTTTCGAGAATGACCAGAAGCAACTTTTCCTTGCTCTTGTAATGATAAAAGATGGTTCCTTCCGCAGCACCCGTAAGCCGTGACAACTCCTGCATGGATGTGCCCTTGAACCCGTGGTTCGCGAACAGCACCGTGGCTACTTTGAGTATGGCTTCTTTCTTTTTCACTGCGACTCCTTCATTCTTTCCATAAAACCGAGTGGTCACTCAGTCTTTTGCTAGTAGCCTCTAGTCGCCTGTAATGTCAAAAAAAACCATGAAACTGAGCAAGTACTCGGTTTTATGCCTACTCTCCTAAAATTGCTGAGATTATTTTTATCCCTTACCGGTTCCGCCTAGATTTTTATAAAAAAAGTGGATTACAAATAACAAAAGACACTTTCCATCAGAGCAAGTTTGTTTTCCCACAATAATCAGGTAAGAAATTTCCACTGTCCCGGATACAGCCCCTTTGGGGAGTCTCGGGCGAAGCAGACAACTGATTGTCGATATGTCTTGATATGAAAGGATAAGAAGCGAGATTTGATCCCCTTTTCGTTTCCGGCCTTCCAGCATAAAGGAGTTCTCAGTGAATACCGTGACCATAGCCTTGTTTTGCATCGTCTGGTTTGTGGCAAGCTATTACTGGTATGGCGGGTTCATCGAGCGTAAACTGGGGCAGCCTGACGACACTGTTCAAACCCCTGCCCACATCCATCCCGATGGCATAGATTTCGTGCCGAGTCGCAAACGACTTGTCTGGGGCAACCATTTCGCGTCCATTGCCGGGGCCGGACCCATCATTGGTCCCATTCTGGCCATGGCCATGTTTGGTTGGGGACCCACCCTTGTGTGGGTGTGCATCGGCTCCGTGTTCATGGGAGCGGTTCATGACTATCTGTGTCTAATGTATTCCGTTCGCAATGGCGGGGACGAGATCTTCAAGCTGGCTGAGTCAGCTCTGGGACCGGTCTCGCGCGGGCTGTTCGCCCTGCTTATCTATTGCATGCTCCTGCTGTTGATAACTGTCTTCATGGTTTCCGTGGCCCAGGCCTTTGTCACGGTACCCGCCTTGGTCATTCCCACTTTTGGACTGATTTTCATCGCCATGCTCATGGGCTGGGCCTTACATAAGACAAACCTGCCTGAAATTCCGGTCTATATCGTCAGCTTGACCCTGGCCTACGCCCTGATCTGGGTTGGTCAGACCTTTCCGCTGTCCCTGCCCGAGACCTGGGGTCACGCCACGGTCATGGCCGTTTGGTTTTTCGTCATCAGTGCCTATTGCCTCTCCGCATCCGTGGCCCCCATCTGGGTCATTCTTCAACCGCGTGATTTCATCTCCTCAGTCAAACTTGGTGTAGGAATCTTACTGGGATTTCTGGGTATTGCCGTGGTTCATCCAGTCATGAGTGCACCTTTTTCCGGCAGCATGGACCCCGTCACCAAACCCTTATGGCCCATGCTATTCATCATAGTCGCTTGCGGGGCCATCAGCGGATTCCACTCTCTGGTTTCCACAGGAACCACCTCCAAGCAACTCAACCGGCAGTCAGATGCCAAACCCATCGCCTTTGGTGGCATGCTCATGGAGGGCGTACTCTCCATGCTGGTCATTCTCGTGGTCGGGGCGGGGTTATCATGGGGATATGCCCCGGATGGCCTGGCCGAGGGTCCCACCCTGCAATACTTCGGCAACGCCCTCAAGGACAACTGGATCGTGGCATTTGGCAATGGATTTGGACAGATTGTCGGCGCGGTGGGCATTCCCGGTCTGACAGCATCCATCGCGGCCCTTCTGGGTGCTGTCATGGTCAAGAGCTTCATCCTGACCACTCTGGATTCCGGCACCCGACTGGCACGTTTTCTGGTGAATGAAACTCTGGGCCGTCGAATTCCGCTCTTTCGCAACAAGGTGGCAGCCTCATTGTTCCTTCTGGTTCCAAGCTATTTTTTGGCTGTAACCAATTCCTATGCAACCGTATGGCAGATGTTTGGCACAGCCAACCAGCTTACGGCGGGCATCGCCCTGGTCACGGTGGGAGCCTTGCTGGCTGCCGAGGGCCGGGCCACTCGCTATGTGATGATTCCCGCAGTTTTCATGCTCGTCACCACCGGAGCGGCCTTGTTCTGGGAATTGTTCGCACCGGGTACAGGCTTTCTCGTTCGCGCCCAGCCGGAATGGTCACTGGGAGCTCTTTCCATCATCCTGCTCGGACTGGCTGTGGTGGGCGTGATCAGTGCCATCGGTTGTCTGCGGCAAAGAATGATCGCAAAAGAGATTCATCCGGGCTGAGTGTGCTTCTTTTAAAGTTCTTTAAAAACAAAAAACTCTCTGCCAAAAATGAAACCATTCACTTTCCAAAATAAAGAATAATTATCATTATAAATTCAAGGCAATCGGCACTACTCTAGAGATTTACTAAAAAATCTCTAGAGTAGTGCCGATCATGTTTTTTACTATATTATAGTCCTAAACGCCGCCATTATGGCCCTGCTCACCGAGCTTTTCGCTACGTTTGCGATCTTTGCGTTCCTGCCTGCGCATCAAGAGATCCCACTCAATAGGCATGATGAACAGGGTCAGCAGGGTCGCCACGCACAGGCCGGTGACAAAGGTGGTGGCCATGGTTCCCCAAACCAGCGAATAGTATGGAATACCCAGAGCCATGGGCAGCAGGCCCAGCGTGGTGGTCAGCGTGGTCAGCAGGATGGGCCGCAGCCGAATGCGCACACCCTCCCGGATTGCCTCTGCGCGGGTGTATCCCGAAGCATACAACCTGTTGATAAAATCAAGTAATACCAACGAATCATTGACCACAACGCCAGTGACGCCGACCGTGGCGATGAAACTGTTGACCGTAAACAGGGAGCGCGTGAAGAACGTGCCAAAGACAACACCGATCAGGGCAAAGGCCACTGCCGAAAGTATAACCATCGGCTGCGTGTACGACTGGAACTGGCAGGCCAGAATGGTGTACATGATCATGATTGCTATAAAGAACGCATACATGAGCGAGGTAA
>JAFLJW010000142.1 GCA_022712815.1 Pseudodesulfovibrio sp.
GGATGAGACTATAGGAACCCCGGGGGATATGTTCATAGGGGTTAACGATCTGCCCCATAGCTTTGGCAGACTCGTGGACACCGATACCAGTAAAAAGCGTTCCCGATGTCTCACGCTGACATTGGTCCAGCACCTTCCATGCATAGGTTATCTTTTCCTCCACGTAGGTCAACAGACAAAGGTTAGGATAGTATGTTTCAACAACTTCCTGGATCACATTGACAGAGTCCAAAGGACCGATACACCCTATTTTCAATATTGAATCCGTTGTTTTATCTCCTTGTATTACAAACATCTTGGTGTATTACAAACATTTTGGACGTGTCACAAATAAGTCCCTATTCATAAACCAGAAACTCCCGTCCTTTGTCAAGGAGAAAAATAAAACCGCAGCAATTCTCGGTAACCAAAGACGGACGGTAACACCGGAAAAACAATCCATGTTTAATCAAAATCGTCAACTAAGGGCCGATGAAATAAGAGACACAAATAGGGCGCAGATTTTCAGGATTTCTAATCTGCGCCTATCTGCGTCCTATAAAAAATTAAGGCCTTCCGAAATTGGAGATCTATTTATTTCGGGGTGCATAACATGAAAATTTGATCTGAATATTATTAGAAATAGGATAGAACGATCTGAGGTAAGTAAAAAAACAAGCTTTGGTTACAATTTTAACCGCGACCCGGCCGGTCAATGGGGAGCTGGCACTCCGCTAAATCCCAATCGATCGTCCTTGATCGATTGGAAAGCGGGAAATGGCCTGTTCTTTCTCTCCTGACGCCCAGGCCATTTACACCGCTCCGACCAGCACCCATTGACCGGCCTAGTAACCTTGGATAACCTCAAAGGGGCAAACCCTTATATAATTTTTAAAGACGTATAAATTAATCAAAAGGACATCCGATCATTGTCCATTTATCTTATACCAGTGGATTCTTATATCTGCGAAATTAAAGATTATGACATACCATATCTTGTAGGCTGAAAATTACGGAGAAAACGAAGATTTACGGGGATAAGTCTGGTGTCAATTTTGAATTCTTAAAAGACCGAACTATAGAAGTGCTCAGTCAATTTTTTCTATAAAAATTACTCTGGAAGAATGGTCGGGGATAATGCCCTTGATCTATATAGTTTAACATTAAGCTAAGTGACGCGGCCAAGAGACTTACCCGTAAGGCCGCCGCCGTTCTCCGCGTCCACTCAAGCGCCTGGTTATGTAAGGTTTTCCGATTCACAGAGCAAGTCACGAATGACTTTTTCGGATTCGGTCAACAGAACTTCACCGTTTGAAAACTCCGCCAATAGTCTGTCAAGGACGGTCGTGACCCCGCGGTTTGCCTTGTTTAGACCCGTGGTCATCCTTGGGAGTGCAGCCATTGTCGCCCGAAAATCGTTAATGGATGCCTTTGATGTCGCAAGTACACCTCGCAATGCCAATACTGCATCCAATCCCTCCTTCGTTTGTTGCGCATCATCGTTGACTGAATTCAAATCAACCGACATCGTTATAGCTTTAATGAAGGAATTCATGCCTGTATTCATTGCATCGCTAAACAACGGCAGCTCTGCATCGATGCGGGCGGTGTACTGTGTCATGTCCGATGAGGTCTTTGCAATGAGCCGCTTTGCATCTTTTCGATTTGCGTTTCCTTGTGCGTCTTTCTGCAGCGCATTTATTTCGGAGGTTCTATCGGTCATCTTCTGACCAAGTTCTGTAGTTGCGGTTCCAATTCGTTGTGAGATTTCTGTTAGTTCCTCGAACTTATCCTCGAACATCTCCATCAGGTCGAGAATGCCCTCATCATCATGTTCTTCTATCAGCGCGGGCCCCTGTTCATCGTTTTGGGAATTCACTGCGACCGTTGTGCTGGCACATTTTTTCCATGCCTGAACTTGGCGAGTAAGGTGAAGTCGTATGAGTTTTTCAAATTGCTCAATTCCGTCAAACTTCCAGTACAGAGCACCCTCGTCACCAAGGGAGTTCCTAAACGCATTAACCTTCGCGAGTTGTTCGGGATCGAGTCGGCTGGGTGGTATAGGTTCGTCCTTAAAGTAAACCATTACGCGAATGGAATTCGGATCGTTGTCGTATCTGGCTTTCGCGCGCTCGAACTCTTCGACGGTTCCTGAATCGGCGCGGGCAGTCGGTGTCCCGTATCGACACCACATGATTCCGACAAACAAATCACAATCATCAGGCATCTGCTCGTTGATGACGTCTTGTGCGTCGGCACCGATGCCCGGATACGCATGCGTTTCCCATCGGACCAAATCAAGTCGGACACCTATCTCACGGCTCCACGTTACATTGAGTTCGCGAATGACGTCCTCGAGTTTGCCGCGTTCAGCTTCAACATCGATAGGTGACGCAACAAATACGGAAAGAACATGTTCTTGACGTGCCATAGAATTCCTTTTAATTATTATGCAGATCTGGAGAACCTGTCAATTTGAATGTTATACGACCTGCAAAGATTAAAAAATTTGATCTTTAAATCAATATCAGTGTTTCAAATTTGTGTAAAGAAATATTCAATTATATAGAAAAAAGCAAAAACTAATGAATCTATTCCCCATTAAACTATTTTGGAGAAAAAATTGACCGATACCCATTCTGGAATGGTGCTGACTATCTATGATTCCTCTCCCCCAAGAATGAATTTGATGGGGAGGACTATTATTATTAAGCAATCTTCAGTTTTTCTGAATCGCAATCCCATACCATAAGACATATTGTAGCGGGACAAATTATCATTTGATACCAGTGGTAATCTTACTGATAAACTTATAAAACATGCACCCATCATATGGTGGGCTTTTTGTGCGAATGCCTGTGATGAACAAAGGTATAGAAAGGACTGCCATTGAAGACAAAAATTGGGTCAGGAGTTTTCTCTATTATCCTGTTGTTCTGGGTCTGCAGCAAAAAATCCCTTGATATCCTCCAGAATCATATACAGACAGGGCACCATCCCAAGGGTGATAAATGTGGCAAACAAAATGCCAAAGCCCAAAGAGATGGCCATGGGAATTAAAAATTTCGCCTGTCTGGATGTTTCCAAGATAATGGGGGCAAGTCCCCCACAGGTGGTCAATGTGGTCAGCAGAATCGGTCGAAATCTCTGGATACCAGCTGAATGAACCGCGTACAAGACCTCAACCCCTTCCCGGCGTC
>JAFLJW010000333.1 GCA_022712815.1 Pseudodesulfovibrio sp.
CACCTCTTTCCAAACTCTCAGGGAGGATTATCAAATGAATTATTGGACTGACGTGGGGTGGATCATCATCCCTATGAATACCATTGAAATCGGATTTACTCTGGCTATGTGCTGGCTCACCCACAGACTTGACCAACGAAAGAAATAAATTTCCCAGTCAACCGGATTTTTAAATGAAGTCCGGTTTTTCTTATCCACTCGGCCTCGGAAAAAAGAGAGCCTCACCCTCTGCTTTCAGGACTTCACGGCCTGTTTCGACTCCGAAAAAAGAGACCAAATAATAGCAGCCGCTCCGCACAGGTCGTCGGTCACGTAGTCCGCGCTCTCCCGGCACCGTTCTTCATGGGCTGCGCCCTTGCCGGTTCGCACAAGGATGGTCGTTGCGCCGGTATTGCGCCCCACTCCCATGTCCGCTTCCTTGTCACCGACCATGAAGGCCTCACCGGGCTTGAATCCCAGGGACTCGACCGCTTGCTCCATGAGACCCGGCTCAGGTTTGCGGCAACGGCATTTATCCTCAGGCGTGTGAGGACAGTGAAAAACACCATCAAGGACAATCCCGTGCGGTAGCAGCAATTCAGCCATCCGGGCATTGCACGCATGGACGGAAGCTTCATCGTAATAGCCGCGCCCCACTCCGCTCTGGTTGGTCAGAACGGCCAGCCCAAAGCCCATCTCCACCATCCGCTTGAGGCCCTCAACAGCACCCGGCAGCAACTCAACGCCATCAGGATCGTGGAGATAATGTCTGTCGTGGATGATCGTCCCATCCCGGTCGAGAAGTATGTATTTTTTGGACATGGACCTTACTTTCCCCCTGCGACCAATCGCCTGAGCATATCCAATGCGGCGCGGAAACTCTTGATGGACGCCTTGCCACTGCCAACCAAGTCATACCCGGTGCCGTGATCGGGCGAAGTGCGCGGATATGGCAGACCGAGCGTCACGTTCACGGCCTGACTGAAATGGAGGAGCTTGAGCGGTGCCAGTCCCTGATCGTGATACATGGCAAGCACTGCCGCATAGTCACCCTTGGCCGCAAAATGAAAAATCGTATCCGCCGGAATGGGACCGATGACATCCAGCCCTTCCTGCCCGGCAGCCTCAATGGCCGGAATGATGGTCTTGATCTCTTCATCCCCGATCCTGCCGGACTCGCCAGCATGAGGATTGAGTCCGCACACTCCGACAGGTCCGACCAAACCCAGAGTTTCGACAAAAGCGCGAGTCAGCCGCAGACAGCGCAAAATCCGCTCACGCGTCACAAGCTCCGCCACCTTGCAAAGAGGCGGATGCGTGGTCACCAGACTGACCCGGAGCTTGGGAGAAAGATCATCTTCGGGGTCATGTCCGCACAAAAGCATACAGACCTGATCGGCACCAACACCGAGTTTTTCCGCTAGAAATTCGGTATGACCCGGAAAATTAAACCCGGCATTCTGAAGCATGGCCTTGTTGAGCGGACAGGTCAGCAACCCATCGGCCAGACCGGAACGAAGCACGGTTATCGCCACGTCGAGACTGGTCCCGGCAGCCAGACCGCCTTCCACCGTAGGCTTGCCAACAGGGAATCCAAGACGAGAAATCTCCGGCGGCTCGAACAGATAGACACCTGTCCCCTTGTCGAGAATCCCGGACGGGTCCGTGAGCGACTCGAAAAACGCCCCCTCTCCAATCCGGTCCAGTTCACGGGTAAGGGCGAGTTTCGGCCCGATGAGCAGAATTCTCTCGTCAGTGGCAAATGGCGCATCCTGAAAATGGCGAACCACCAATTCCGGGCCGAGGCCACCGGGATCGCCAAGAGTTATACATAAAGTTTTCAATGTCATATCTTCTTGATTATTTTGAGTTTATCATCCGTCAAAGGAAAAATAGCGTACCTTTGCAGCCAGGGCAAGTCAATCTGCTACCCCTTATGCCGGCCACGATGAGCAAGGAAATCTTCCAAAATGAGATTGTGATCAAAAGCAAGACCGGGCCACTTGCCAAGGGCAAAAATCTGGACCTTCCCTGCATCATCCCCTGCTTTGAGCTTGCTGATATTACGGGCCACACCGGTATAAACCACGCTCATTGTGTGCTGCCTCGGGTCACGTCCGGGATCGGAATAGACGCCAAGCAATCCGGTCAGGGTCACATCCAGTCCGGTTTCCTCCTTCATCTCACGGACAGCGGCCTGCTCGCAGGTTTCGCCGTAGTCCACAAACCCACCGGGAAGAGCCCAGCCCGGAGGCGGATTCAACCGCTTAATGAGCACCACTCCGTCCCCGTCCGGCGTTCCGTCCGGCACAAGTATGACCACATCCACTGTTGGAACCGGGTTGCGGTAGATGACAAGATCCTCACCACAATGAGGACACGGTTTTTTCAACTCCATGCATGACTCCTGCTTGATCGTCCTTTTGAATCTGGATTCTTCACAAAGTACTCGATCAAGTCAAACGCAGATCAGCCATGTTCCATTTTTTGTACCGGGCCATGCAAGACATATTGGCAGTTCCCAAAGACTGCAAACCACAAGTCTCGGTCTTGCCAGATACATCACGCAACGATAACATGCTGAATTAAAATGAATTATTCTTATACATCAGAGCATACGAGAAAGGCTTCCGCGGATCGTCCGGGGAAGCCTCTTGTTTCTCGTGTGCAAAAAAAGGAAGAAGATAAATAGAATAAAGCAACTGGCGTGCCAAACTCCTCAACTATTGTATAATTATTTATAAATCCATTAAATACAAGTAGATACAAAGAATAAAAAGAGAGACACAAAACCACATCCACTCGAATTAAGTACAATATTTTTTACCAGCAAGGAGAAAAGCCCCCTGCTTCGCCCATTATTCATCCCCGCCGCAGGAGGTCTGCTCCTTATCTTCATATGCAGTTGGATGGATGCACCTGCAAAAAACCAAAAAAGAGTGGGAACGAAAGAACGAAAAAGGCCCTCGCCTGATAAGAAGCGAGGGCCTTTTTATTGTTTACAGGTGAGGCTTACAGGTCGGCGTGGACTTCCGGGTCTTCACCGGAATTCTTGCCGGGAAGGACGAGGTTCAGAATAACGCCGAGGATACCGGCCAGGCCGATGCCACCAAGCTTGACGACAACCAGATCAAAGGTCATGCCGCCGATGCCGCAGACCAGAATAATGGAGACGATGGCGAGATTGCGCGGGAGCATCAGGTCGCTGTCTGCACGGACCATGGTGTTGATGCCGATGACGGTGATGGCACCGAACAACAGGATCATGATGCCTCCCATGACCGGTACCGGGATGGTATTCAGCACTGAGCCGAGCTTGCCCACGAATGCCAGAATGATGGCAGCAATGGCTGCCCAGGTCATGATGGCGGGGTTGAAGGAACGGGTCAGAGCCACTGCACCGGAAACCTCGGAGTAGGTGGTGTTCGGGGGACCGCCGAGCATGGCTGCCATGGAAGTGGCTACGCCATCGCCGAGCAGAGTGTTCTGGATGCCCGGATCTTTCACGTAGTCTTTGCCGGAGATGCTGCCGATTGCCAGAATGTCACCGAAATGCTCAATGGCCGGGGCAATTGCGACCGGCACGATGAACAGGATGGCTTCGAGATTCCAGGTGGGAAATACGAAGTTGGGAATAGCCAGCAACGGGGCCGTGCTAATCTTGCCGAAGTTGACCAGTGTCGGCGAGGTCCAGTTCTGGAGGGTGCCGGGATCAAAGGCAGCCTGAGTGGCAGCGGCAAATCCGGTCGCATCAAGGATGAGCGCGGTGGCATAACCAGCTATGATACCGAGCAGGATGGGGATGAGTTTGATCCAGCCCTTGCCGAGCAGGGAAGAAAAGACGGTGGTGGTCAGTGCCACGCCAGCGATGATAATGGCCGTGGTGCTGGGTACCAGCCATGCAGAGCCATCACCGGTGCGGCCCATGGCCATATGCACAGCTACCGGGGCCAGGACAAGGCCGATGACCATGATGACCGGTCCGGTGACAATCGGAGGCAGGACGCGGTGGAGCATCTCGACACCAAAAATGCGAATCAGGAAGCTCAGGAAGATGTACAAGATACCTGCACCGAACAGACCGCACATGGTGGCCGGGATGCCCCAAGTCTGCACGCCGTAAATGATCGGTGCGATAAAGGCGAAGCTCGATGCCAGAAAAATCGGAACCTTGCCCTTGGTGATAATCTGAAAAATCAAGGTACCGGCCCCTGCGGTAAACAGGGCCACGTTGGCATCAAGTCCCGTCAGCAGCGGCACCAGGACCAGTGCGCCGAAAGCGACGAAAAGCATCTGCGCGCCCAATAGCGCGTCTTTGGGTTTAAAACTGTACTCGGTTGAATGGACGTCACTCATCTGTCAACTCCTCCTGGTTATAAGGTTGCCAAAAAAAAAGGCACGCCTTTCAGCGTGCCGCCTTTCTACTTGGTGCCGAATATCTTATCTCCCGCATCGCCGAGGCCGGGGATAATATATCCGATGTCATTCAATTTATCGTCCACCGCTGCGACGTAGATATCAACATCCGGGTGGGCCTTCAGGATGCGCTCAATTCCCTCGGGGGCTGCGCACAAAAACAGGCCGCGAATGGAAGTGCAGCCGGATTCCTTCAAAAGCTTGATGGTAGCATCCAGCGTGCCGCCAGTTGCCAGCATGGGATCGAGAATCAGGGCCGTGCGTTCCGGCATTTTGCTGGCGAGTTTGACGTAATACTGAACCGGTTGCAGAGTGTCCTCGTCGCGGTAGAAACCGACAACAGAGGCCTTGGCACCTGGAATCATGTCAAAAACACCGTCCATCATGCCCAGACCTGCGCGCAGAATGGGGACCACGGTGACCTTCTTGCCCTTGATGGAATCAACCTCGACATCGCCCGCCCAACCTTGAATGGTAATGGTCTCGGTTTCAAAGTCCTTGGTGGCTTCATAGGTCAGAAGTCTGGTGATTTCGTTTGCCAACTGACGGAAATGGCTGGTGCTGATGTCGTGTTTTCTCAAAAGGCCGACTTTGTGTCGGATCAATGGGTGGTCAACCAAGTGTAATGCCACAGGTTACCTCTCCTTGAAATAAAAGTTTTTGGATATGGTGAATAAATCTTTCAATTGCGCAAAACTTTCCTTTTCTATTCCAAAGGCAGTGCCGGGTCAAGGTCCAATTTCTAGTTTGGCGGGTGCTTAAAACGGAATTGAATTTACTTTCCAATGATTCTCGGTATATCCTCCCTCTTATGCCGATTGATAAAAAAAACGATTTTTGGGAACGGACCACGCTGCCCGCTGACCGTGGTACCAGACTGGATAAATTCTGGGGCCACGA
>JAFLJW010000234.1 GCA_022712815.1 Pseudodesulfovibrio sp.
GGATTTCTTTCAATGTGCAGCCCATCAACAACTTTTTCAAAAGGATACGCCTGAGTTGAAAGAGCGTCTTGAAATGATGCATGAACGTCTTTGACCAGGGCCTCAAATCCTTTTTCTTTCCGTAAAGTCGTACAAATGACCAAGGTATTGACGAACAGGCCAATCATATCCTGAACTTCTTCCAGCTCCCTGTTAGCTGCCGGGCAGCCCACAATGAGATCATTCTGACCTGTGTGGCGATATATCAATGTTTTTATGAAAGCGATAAGGACAGGAAACAGGGTCACGCCCAAATCAGAAGCGTAACTTTTCAGGCCAAGGCTTTGCTCCCGGCTTAACTCGAACACAAAAGCATTACCTTCAAGACTCTGTCTGGCAGGTCTCGGATAGTCGAGGGGCAGTTTCAAATTGTCCGGGAGAGGAAGAAGGTTCTTCTTGATCTGATCAAACCCCACAAACTCTTGTCCCGCCTCCCATACCACATAGCTGACATAGCCAATTTCCAACGGCTGCCAATCCGGCAGGGTCTTCTTCAGGATTGCTTCATAGGCCTGATTCAATTCCCGGACAAAGATTTCAGCGGACCACCCATCAAAAACAATATGATGAAAACGAAGCAATAAGACAAAATCAGACTCTGATTCACGAAACAGGGAGACCCGAACCAATGGATTGTCAAAACCAAACTCCATTCCATCATCTTCCAGTCCCTCTTGTGAGTATGGATAATCGTAATACTCAAGCCGCAGGCTACCGATAGGAACAAGCTTCTGTTCCGGCTCGTCAGCGGACACACGCAATCGCAAAGCATCATGACGGCTTTCGAGCAAACAGAGTGCTTTTTGTAAAACTTCACTATCTACAGGGGCTTGCATCTGTGCTGCAAAAGGAATTAGATAGATTCGGCTGTCTTCATGAAGTCGTTGCAAAAACCAGATTCGCCTCTGGCTCGTGGACAGAGGATAGCTTTCCTTTGGGGAAGCATGTGGTATCCTGATTGTGGAGGCAGAAGCAGAATTTATGAATTCAGCCAGTGCTTTGACACTGGAATTTGACATTATGTCTTCAATTGCAAGTTTCACAGAGAACTTTTTGCAAACCTGCGCCAGCACACGCATTGCTGAAAGGCTATGACCTCCAAGCTCAAAAAAATCTGTCTCTGTGGAAGGCACCTTGCAATCAAGGACTGATTCATAAACACGCAAAATTATTTCTTCAGTCTCGCCAACAGACTCACTCTTTTCCCGCTTGCCAAGGTCGCCTGCACCGCGGTCCAAAGGAAAACTGCTGACGACATCACAACCCTGGTCAACTATCGCCCCGGGATCTCTTTGAATTATCTGATTTTCAAGCTCAAGGCAGGAAATATCCCTGTCAACCGGAACCGCCTGCAACAATCCATGAAATTTCTCACTCAACCCGAGAACGTATTCATGGTCCATTCTCGCCGGATCATAGAGAAAGCGGAACTGGATCGTGTCACCGGGAACAACAGAAATTCCCAGTGGATACGGTATCTTTTCAAAACCATTGACGTCGACAAGTTCCAGTTCGCCATCTCTAAACAGATTCCCGAACGGATAGTTTTCAAAAACGATGAGATGATCAAACAAATCCCTGCCGATTTCAGCAAGGGGCAGGTATCCATGCTGCATCTGATCAAGACTTTGCTCTTTTACGTCACGCAAAAGATTCTCAAAAGAATTATCCTCAGACCAACTTACGCGCAGGGGAATCGTCTGAATGAACAACCCCACGGTCCGATCAATGCCGTCAAGGTCGGCTGGTCGGCCAGAGGTCACGATTCCATAGACGACATCTCGGCAGAAGCTGTTTTCCGAACTGAGAAGGATTGCCCACAGCGACTGAATCAGGATGGGCAAAGTGACAGACCTGGCACTCGCTACCATTTGCAATTTCTTGCTAAGCTCAACATCCAGCGTCAGGTCGATAGTCACAGGGTCGACAACAGCCTGAGTCTGCTCTTTTTTGGCTATTCCTGTCAGAGGTTTAAAACCATCCAACAACGAGTCCCAGTATTGTCTGGCAGAAAGATCATCGTAGCTGGAACGCCACCTTACATAGTCGGATAACGGTATGGGATCAGGGAGTCTTTCTGAAGAACCACCATCAAGGGTTTCGTAAAGGACAAAAAGCTCCCGCAACAATATGCCCATGCACCAACCATCCATGAGAAGGTGGTGAAAGCACCAACTGAGCATGAACCCATTGCTATCAAACCTGTAAATTTGAGTCCGAAGCAGTGGGCCTTTATTGAGATCAAAACCTCGCTTCCTTTCAGCTTCCAGCAGTTCGTTTTTTTGGGTGAGAGCAAGCGGTTCCGGCAGATGAGAGAGGTCAAAATATTCCGTGCTCGTCCGGGCTTTGCGCAGAGCGACACGATAAAACTCCCCCGCAAACGGCATGGGAAACAGGGAACGCAGACTTTCATGTCTGGAAATAACCTCTGTCCAGGCTTTGATGAGCAGAAAATCATCAACGTGCCCTTTGAAATAAAACTCGATTTGCTGTGTGTACGTGCTCTTGTCTGTTGACAAATACTGGTACAGCATCGGCTCATGGCTTTTGTCCGGAGGATGAATACTTTCAATATCTTCCTTCTCGCAATAGCTTATCTCTCGTATCCTGTTCTGAATATCTTCCGGCAAGGCCGCCCTGTAAGCCGGAAGTTTTTTGAGCGTTTCAATCCAGCTACCCAGCAAGCCCGACACCCACTCGGGATTCAAGACATGTTGACTGAAATACGCGCCAAGATGCAGCACTCCCGCGTCATCAAAGAAAACGATCAATTCAAGCGGGCTATCCGGTTCAAAATCCGGGTGCATCAATTCCGGGATATTCCCCGGCATGGCCAAAGACAGGAGAGGTTTTAAATCCGGCTCTGTCTCACCGATGAATTTACCGAAATAATTGAAACTTATCTGCGAATCATACCCAAATATTTGAGAGTCTTTTCTCGCCAAATATCCATAGGCATTACAATTTTGAGGGCTAAAAAACTCCCTTAGCCATGGCTGTATTTCTTCCCTGGCATCATCAAGAGACGAGACCGGCTTTAAGGGCATCGGGCATACGGCTGTGAACCAGCCCACACTGTGACTAGGATCGAATCCAGGCAGGAGAGCGTCCCGGCCATGGCTCTCCAAGGTCATGAACACGGCCTCTCGCTGGCCTTGCTCATGGAGGGCTATGGAAAGGGCTGACAAGAGGTCGGCCTGCGCAGAGTTTGTATGTTCAAGCCGAAACCCTTCGAGTTGTTCGGACTTGAAAATTCTTTCCGAAGCCGTATCCTTTCGACCTTCGTGGACCGCATCGAGTTTTGCTGTCGGCGTCTGGCAGACCGATTCCCAGAACCTGTAATCCTCCTGCGTTGGGAAAAGTCCATCTTCCACCATTTTCTCGACTTCAACAGCTCTGGTCGCGACACCGTATGTCTCGCAGAGTTCTCCTGTATTCCGGCAGAAATGGATTAAATCCTGACGTAAAATATCGAGAGAGAGAGCGTCGAGTACCAGGTGATGACCGGCAAACACGAGGAATTGTCTCCCTTCCTGCTCCGCCAGCCCAGCACCGAAAGTTTGACCTGTTTCAAGGTTAAGCCCTGCAATTACTACCTTGAACATATTACGAAACAGCTCTGTTCGGCTTATTCCCGATTCGATGAAGCAGCTTTTTAAAGTGATCTTCTCAGGCGCGTACAGAAAAGGAGCACCTTCTTTTGCAAAAGAGAGTCTGAGCGCTTCAAACCTGCCCGGCAAGGTTTGCAGCCATGATTCTATCCTGTCCTGTTCAATGCCTGAGCTGATTTCCATTGGAAGCAACATGTAAAAGTTCTTCCAATGATCAGGGTGATTTTGAATGAGGGCTTCTTGCAAGGGGAGTAACGGTACTTTTTGTCCGGCTTCAACAGAGGCGTAAGAAGGCTCTCCCCCGGCATGAAAATCTTCAGCCTTGTCCAGCAACCTGCAAAGATCACCAAATCCCGGAGTCCGAATGAAATCCGCAGCAGAAAGAACCTTTACATGATTTCGATGCAGTACCCCTGTGATCTGGATGGCCTTTATGGAGTCGCCACCATCTCTCAAAAAATCGCTTTGCTCGTTCGCCTCGGAATGAAGAATTACCTGCCACGCGTCGGCAAATATCTGAACGCTGCTTCTCTGCAAAATACCGGCGCATTCGTTCTCGATGAACTGTTTGAAATCTTCTAATAAAGATGACCCATTTTTTATAAAGAGCTCGTCGTACTCCAAAACAATTCTGGCTTTTGCTCCGGTTTCAAGGGTAAAACTCCCGGTGAACTTGCTCGCCTTGAGCTGTGGCTCCAGTATCTCTACAAAGAGTCCTTCCTCTTCGATGTTTTCGACACAAGAGTGAGTCGCCAGAATATCTGCAACCGCGGTCCTGTTGCAGTACCGATTATGTGTGATTGCTTCTTTGAGCTGCGTTGCTGTCTCTCTGGTAGCTGAGACAATATCCAACTCCCCACGGGCCTGTAAGCGCAAGGCGATGGTGTTGACGAAAAAACCAGCGGCATTGAATTCATCTTGAGTCTCACGCAACCCCACAGGGACACCGATGAGTATTTCCTGTTTACCATATGTCTTGCGCAGGAAATCGCCAAGCAGGGTGACAAAGCCAGCTAATAGGGTCGTGCCGGACTTTTGAGCAAGGATTTTAAGACGAGATACAAGCTCTGACCCAAGGCCGACGCTTGCCATTGCGCCTTTTCTCTTTGAGGAAGCATGTAAAAAAGGGAGTGGCGGAGCGAGATTTTTTCCCCAGTAAGCTTGATCCGCCTTGAAGTCACTCGACCGAAGGTACGCATTCTCCCTTTGGCAAAACTCCACCTGAGTGGCAAGAAGCCCTTTGACACCTTTTTTATTGTGCACGTATTGCAAGGCATTTCTTAGCAATATCTCAATGCTTTCGGCATCTCCGACAATATGGTGAGCCAACACAAGCATCTGAAAACGGCCTGAAAACCTGGCTACTTCCAACCTGATGAGAGGTTCATTCCTCAAATCGAACGGTGTATGTATTTGGTCTTCAAAATATTCTTTCGCGGAGTCTGAATCAGAAAATTCTGTAACATGCATGGGAATTTCAAGCGTATCATTTTCTTCAAAACAGGGGTTATCAATATCCCCCGCCACTGTGCAGGAAAAAAGGGCTTGATCTTTCACAGCCCTGTAAAATGATTCCATGAACGTTTCTGCCAGTTCTCCTTTTACTTCCATCAGGAAAGGCATGTTGTAATCAATTGATTCGTCATTTGCCTGCTGATAGGCCCAAAGCTGAAACTGGTTCTGATTCAGTGGAATCGTATCATATTGGTTCTTTGCTGATTCGGGCTGCTTCTTTTGCAAAAGGGCTGCAACTTCAAACAGACTTTCGCATTTCACGAAATCACGAAATGGAATATCAACGGTGTATTTGTTGCGAATCTCATGGAGCAGGGACATAGCTTTCAAGCTATCTCCGCCTTGAACAAAGAAATCCGTTTCCGGATCATATTTCTTGCCGAGAACAAGTTCGCAAAGGCTCAATAATTTTGAGTCTATCTTTTGGGTATCAAGCTTAGACAGCGGTTTCTTTTTTACGATATTCTTCAAAGCATCGCGGTCAATTTTCCCTGTCACGGTAACCGGCATAGTGCTCAGTTGGTGCCAAAAAGATGGAATCATGTACGTTGGTAAATTCCCTTTGCTCCAACTGATGATGGTTTCAAGCTGAGTTCCAGGACTCAAAACAATGAAGGCCGCAAGCATTGCCTGACCAGTTGCATCCTCCGTGGCAAGAACAGAAGCCTGACTGACGGCCTCGCACCTTTCGAGCAGGAAAGAGACTTCTCCCAGTTCAACGCGGTTGCCTCTTATTTTCACTTGATCATCAGTTCTGCCGACCAGAACAATTTCACCCTGTTCAGACCAAAGGGCGAGATCGCCTGTTGCGTAGATGCGTTCTTCTTTTGCCCATGGCAATGACTGAAAACGTTCCCCCGTCAACTGCCTGTTTTCGTAATATCCAAGGGCAAGGCTTGCGCCTCCAATCCAAAGTTCTCCGACCATTCCTGCGGGCAACGATTTTTTTTCTGAATTTAGAATATACGCTGTTACATTTGGAATGGGACGCCCTGAGCTGAAAGGTAATTGTTCTTCCGGGGAAACTTTTTTTATGGAAGCGCAAACGCAGGCCTCTGTGGGCCCATACGCATTAAAGTACTCCAACCGACTCGCATAATGAAGGGCATCTGTTGCAACAGGAGCTTCACCTGCCGTTATGAGAACCCTCAAACCAGAAAAATCATCTCTATCAAACAGATGCAGATAGGAAGGCGGAAAGGTTGTTACAGATATTGCATTTTCTTCCATGTACTCTTTTAACGTCCATGGTTCATTGCGATATCTGTCAGTTACAGGGTAAAGGCAGGCCCCGGAAAGAAGGCTCATGAAAATTTCGGATAGAGAGGCATCAAAGGCAGGAGAAGCAAATTGTAAAACATTATCTCTTTGGCTCAATCCAAAGATTTCCATCTGCCCTTGAATCATGTTTACAAAGCCGCTGTGGGAAACAAGAACGCCCTTGGGCTTACCCGTAGAACCAGAAGTATAAATCAGGTAAGCCCCATCCTGCGGGCTTGTTTTTTCAAAATGATTCTTGCCGGAAGTTGTCTTATAACCGGCTTTATCAAGGTCAATGGTCAAGACAGCTTTTGCATCATTGACAATATAATCAATACGCTTAGCGGGCGACTTCGGGTCTAATGGCAGATAAATAGCTCCGGCTCTCATTATCCCCAGAATGGTTTCAGCCAGCTTAATGCTTCTTTTTGCCAAAACACCGACAATATCACCTTTTTTGACCCCTTTTTCCATGAGCCAGGAAGCGCATGATAACGATCTCTCTTGCACTTCTGCATACGATAGAGCAGAGCCATGTTCATCTTTCACTGCGTGTTTTTCTTTAAAAACATCTACCGTATCGTCAAAAAACTCTGGAATCGTTTTGATTGCATAGTTCTTTCTTTGTCCTTGCTGCCAACCAAGCAGCTCTTTCTCTTCTTCTTCAAGCAAAAAAGTGAGCTGCGATATATCTGAACAGAATTCCAACTGACAAGACAGCAATTCTATGCGTTTTACATATCTTTCGACATCTTTCTCACTCAAATGATTGCGACTGTTGCGCACAGTCAAAGAAAACTGATTAGTTCCAGGATCTTGCAAAATGAGTGTCCCAAACAAGACAGCTTCATGGTTGCTGTGGAATTGTTCTAATGTGCTAAAAGAAAAATCAGGATTGCCTTTAGGCAGATTTGGAAGAGAATTCACAAAAGTATCGCCTAGATACTCCAGTCTTTTATGACTGAGCTTACGCAGTGCCATTTGGTAGGGAGTGCGAATATGTCGAAAAAACGACATACTTTGTGCAGCCACCTCCTTCGTAAGCTTTTCAAAGGATTCATACTGACTCAAATCCAGAAACACGGGCGGAAGTGAAATATGAGTCCCCTGCCTCTTTTTGTGCGGTTTTCGTTCCCCAAAGGCGATCGGGGTTTGGATGGCGACTTTTTTCTCGTCGCACATAAATGAAATGATCAGAGCATGAAGCCCGGTAAAATACACAGTTGGGCTTATTTTATACTTGGCGATGATGCCTTCGATTACTCGTGAAAGGTCTTCGGAAAGATAATATTTTTTATGACGAGAACGGCCAAGAACATCTGCAAATCCAGAACGTGCTCTGAAAATCCTTTTTTCTGGAATTTGTTCCAAATGCTTTTCCCAGAAATCTATATCCTTGCCGAATTTTGATGATTCGAAATACTTTTTATCTTTTAGATAAAGGTCTTTGCATGAGCATTTTTCTCCAAGGGAAAGCTCTTTACCGTGCAGAAGAGAGCTATAGATATCGGCGACAAAATTAACATGAAAAAACATGGAAAGGCCGTCAGAAATCAAGTGAGAGCATTTTACAGCATATATGCTCTCGGATTTCGCTGTGTGAATAAGAGCGAAGCGAATGAGCTGCTCATCGACGGATTCCTCAAAAAAATCTTCGATGTACTGCCGAGCAGCTTGAGTGGAGTTTGTTTCACTACAGGCGTCAAAAAATCTAAAATCAATCTCTTCACATCCGCCAATTTTGAAACAGGGTTCTTTTTCGTCGCGGCAAAGCGAAGCACTCAGCAAAGGGGTATACTGCAATGCTACCCGTATAGCTTCTTTGACTCTTTCCGGAGAAACTTTATTTTTGACAAAAAAACAGACCCTAATCGCAATTTCATTATACTCTGATAAAGATGTCTGACTAGACAACCAAAGTTCTTTTTGACTACCGGAAAATGGAAGAAGCTCTCGCTCTTCGTCATTAGTCATAACAAGCTCCCTTTAAAACCTCTCTGATAGGATTATATTACACAGAAAAAGTTGGCAAGCTCAACTTCCTATATTTGTTGCTAAAGCAAGAGAGGACAAGGTTGCTCCGGAAGCATTTTCAAGAAACGGTCACATACGGCAAGTGGACTCCTTCCTGATCTTTTTTTGCACCAATCCCGAGAATTTCATGTATTACTTGTTGAAAGAATCGACTCTCTGAACTTTAGACGATACAACCCTGACCAGATTCCACATTTTATACCCCATGCAGGCTGGAAGAAAGGTGTGTTATGAAAAATGAAACAATGGACTGGACACAGCTCAACTGGAAAGCGGAGCTGACCAACAACGTTGTAAATATTGATCAACTAAAAGAGTATGCCGACTTCAGTGCTGAGGAAGAAAAAGAACTCAGAGAAGTCACAAAAGTGCATCCCATTAATATTCCAAGGTATTATCTGAATCTCATAGAGAAAAACGACCCCAATGACCCCATAAGGAGAATGTGTTTTCCGAATGCAGATGAACTCGTGGTTGCCGGGGATATGGGAGAAACAACACAAGATCCATACGGAGACGACAAGCACGACAAAGGGAATGGGGTATTGCATAAATATGACTATACCGCTCTTGTCGTGGCAACTGAATACTGTGCGATGTATTGTCGCCACTGTTTCCGCAGGCGGGTGGTTGGACGACCAAATGATCAGACACTGCGAAAATTCGCAGGGGCCACAAAGTACATTTCAAATCACCCGGAAATTACGAATGTGATCATATCCGGCGGCGACCCCATGATGTTGCCCACTTCTGTCTTGAGACAGATGCTCATGCCACTTGCAGAAATCGAACATCTGGACTTCGTAAGGATCGGGACAAGAACTCCAGCCACTTACCCAATCCGCCTCTTTGATGACGAATTGATTGATCTCCTGCAAGAGTTCAATGAAAAAAAAGCACTCTACATACCGACTCACTTCAACCACACGAATGAAGTCACCCCCACGGCGGCAGAGGGAGTCAAGCGGCTAAGAAATATTGGGATCACTGTTAATAATCAGGCCGTCCTGCTGCGAGGCGTCAACGATACTGCAAAAGACATCAAATCCCTTATGAGCAGCCTGTTACGCATTGGAGTCAACCCCTACTATCTCTACCAATGCATGCCTGTCTCCCGGGTAAGGCATCACTTTCAGGTCCCTCTTAAACAAGGAATAGAACTCGTTGACAAGGCCAAACAAGACCTCGACGGCTACGGAAAGCGTTTCAAATTCATCATCGGTCACGATATCGGAAAGCTTGAAATTTGTGGCATGATTGACAATAAGATAGTTCTCAAGCAACTACACGCCAGATCAGGGTATAGCGAAACGGCATCACGACTCATTGTACAGGAAATAGATGATAACGCCGGATGGGTTACACTGTGATTGACCGCATGCGCGTTGGATAACAAATGAATATAGCAACCTTCATGAGCCGGGACACATGACCAATACATATCAGCAAGCTAAAGCTCAGATGGGAGGGGACACCTCTCCGCACGACACCTTTGAGCGCGGCGATCATCTCACACCAGCTACAACAACTCCGACAGGCACAACTCTTTTTTGCATCCCCCATGCAGGAGGGAGCGCGACCTATTACACTCAGTTTAAAAACCATTTTTCAGACAACGTCACCTTTCGCCCACTGGAAATGGCAGGAAGAGGCCGTCGCAGCCGGGAACCGCTCAGCACCAGCATGGAGGCAATAAGCAACGACCTCTTTGCGCAAATCACGCCTGTCGCCCTCACGTCCCCCTACGCCCTTTTCGGACATAGCATGGGGGGCTTACTGGCTCTTCTGTGTACGATCCAGGCACGGGAAATCAATATACCGCTGCCCAAGGCTCTCTTTATCTCTGCGTGTGCAACGCCTGACAACTTTCTGCTGCAATACCCGCCCCAGCTCTCGTCACTCCCTCCGGAAGAGCTGTGGCAACACATCATGGAACTCGGCGGCCTCCCCCAATGTGTCGCTGCGTCCAAAGAGTTATGCCAATACCTTGAGCCTATTTTATATGCAGATTTCACAGCCCTTGACACATGGCGTCCGGTTTCCGTCACTCCCCTGCCTGTGCCCATCACCGTGTTCCTGGGAAGCCAGGATACTATACCGGAACACAAGGCCCGTGAGTGGGAACAACTGACAACCCGGGACTTCTCCATCCATTCCTTTAAAGGCAACCATTTCTACCTGCAAGACAACTGGGCAGAACTGGCAGCGCATATTACACGAACGCTCTCCCCAGCCACCTGACATGACACAACCGCATGCGTTTTCCTCGCACACCTTCCCGGCGGTGAGTGAGACAAAGATCACCTGCATCGGGGTACAACTCACCGAGGATACCGTTGCGTGGAGTCGCGTCACACTGCCCTTTGTCACCGAAAAAGAACATGCCCACGCACAACAATTTGTACATCCCATGGATTCCGTTCGCCATCTGGTCGGCAGAGCACTGGTACGACGCACTCTGAGAGCCTCAATGCAAACGCCTGTGTCTACTGATTTTCTCTACACACCATGGGGAAAACCGTACTGGCCACATGAAGGAATCGACTTTTCCATCACTCATTCCGGTGACATGGTCTGGGCCGCTTTCTGCAAAAAAGGCACTGTGGGTATTGATGTCGAAGAGATACGCATAACACCGGATATTCCCGAGCTTGCAACATTGTTTCACCCACAGGAATGCGCGAAAATACAAGAGCAGTCCCCGACAGAACAGGCCACAACATTTTACCGTTGCTGGGTACGCAAGGAAGCCGTTCTCAAGGCATGTGGAAAAGGATTGTCCAAAGAACTTAATAGCTTTTGTGTCCACACGGACGCCCGTGAAACACGGTGGCTTAAATCCATAGACACCCCTCCCGCAGAAGCATGGTCTACTTACGATATCCCTGTGCAGGGCAACTATCTTTGCAGTGTTGCATCCACCGCATCCGTAAGCGCGACGACAATCATACACCTATAATTATCCTTGCGCTCGTTTTATGCATCATGGTAGTCATTACGAGTTGTATTATAAAGCACTTGAGTTTTTTTCCATAGGACCTTCCCCCATGCTCAACAAGAGACTTTCATATTATTCGCGTATGCAACTAATTCTTTTGTGCATGTTTCTTTTCATACCCACGGTTACGCAAGCGCAAACAAGCCTCACCCAAAAATCAACCCTGAAGACCATAGCCTATCTGGAAAGTAGCACATATTGGGAATACACACGCATCTATTTGGAAACTCTGGCAAAACTTAAAGAACTCGGTCTCCAGGACCAGCTTTCTTTTCCTGCAGACCTCTACATCAGCCAGGACAAAAAAGCCTCCAAAGAAGACCTCAGAAAAGAAGCCGCGGCACTGATGGCCAACCCCAGGGTTGACCTTATCCTCAGCATGGGCACGGCCGCTACCAGTGCGCTATTGCTTGAAAACAATAACACAACTCCCATCATTGCTTTTGCCGTGAGCGACCCGATCGGAATGGGATTTATTGATCAGGAAACAGGTAAAGCCGCCCCCAATCTCACTATTCATTACATAAAAAACCAGTGGAACATCCTGTTTCGCACCCTCAGTTCCGCCCTTTCTGTAAAAAAACTAGGCATAATGTACAATGATACCCAGGAAGGACGAACCTACTCAAATGTCACCGCGGCAAGAGAGGTCGGGCGAGAGCAAGGATTTACCCTTATAGAATATCCCTACATTGACGCAGAAGAAAGCACTGAATCATGTACACGAGGTATTGATGCCCTCATCAAGGCAGGGATAGATACATTCTATGTTCCCTCACTCAACGGTTTTGATTGGGACAACAAAGATCCACGACCTCTTATCAAAAAACTCCACTCGCATGGCGTAAAGACATTTGCCCAAGAGGGAAGTCTTCAGGTAAAGCATGGAATACTTATGGGACTCGCTCTTACCAATACCCAAAGCCTCGCAAGATTCTATGCATATAAGATTGGAGAAAAACTACAGCTTTTGCCTCCAAAAAATTTAACGAATGACACCATTAAAACGCCGACATTCACCATAAACCTTGTTGCGGCAAAAACTCTCAACCTGGATTTTCCGCTCAGCTTGCTGGTTGCAACCGATGAAATTTTCGACGACACCCTTCCTGAAGTAAAACCAATAATAACCGATTATTAAAATTAATTTTTAACCAGAGAAGAGGGAGACATCATGCCAAAAAAGACGAACTCTGACACTGAAAAGAAAAAGAAAATCGAAACCCCTGAAGAAACAAAACAGGAGGCACCAAGCACCTGCGAAATGGATGCAATCATTCGCAACCACACCTACGCAGCCATTGGTATTGGTTTCATCCCAATTCCTCTCGTAGACCTTGCTGCCCTCACGGCCCTGCAACTCAAGATGATCAGCAGCATAGCTAAGGCCTATGGTGTAGAATTCAAAAAAGAACGTACAAAATCAATCATTTCTGCACTTTGCGGCGGAACTCTGACAGTCGTCTCAGTGCCCATGCTATCCTCACTCTTCAAAGCCATTCCTATTGTCGGCCAAACCGTGGGTGCTGCAACTGTCAGCATATCAGGTGCTGCTTCCACGTATGCCCTTGGCTATGTATTTGATAAACATTTCAAAGAAGGCGGAACCCTGTTGAATGTATCCGTCGACAACATAAAAGAAGGCTTTACCGACTATTATCAAAAAGGGGAAAAAGCTATCAAAGCACGGCTCTCCAAGTCAAAAGACACGGAAGAAAAAGCAGAAAAAGACGCTACCCCAGCGTAAAGATTTACATAAAAGCATGTTGGGAACGGGCAATGTCCGTTCCCAACACCTACTAGTTGGTTCGTTTCTACTCAAATATCCAGCAAAGGAATTACGCGGTTTATGCTCTCACTGTTCCAGTCTCATTTCTTCAAGCTATTGCAAGAGCAAGCAGGCGAGCAAACCACAAAAATTACTGCGGCTTGTATCGCGTCAGGGGTTTTGCAAGGCCTCGCTGTTTTCACCGTACTGCAAGGCCTTGAGCAACTCTCTGGCGATGGCATCCGTTTTCATACGTTTCTTGCCTTTCTGATCTGCCTCGGTGGATTTTACTTCCTCTTTCGATACATTACAGGGGAAGCAGCCCTTATTGCCCTTCAGGGAATTATGAAATGGCGAATGCGTATTGCAACAAAATTACGCGCCGTGTCATTGGAAAAGTACGAACAATTTGACATGACTCGTATCCAAGCAGCCTTGCTGGATGGTCGTGAAATGGTTGTGGAAGCGGCGCGTATGCTCGCAGCTTCAGTCGCAAATTCCATTATGATCGTTGTGGCTGTTACAAAAATGTTTTCCGTATCTGTAAGCGGCTCCATTGGAGTCATTACCTGTATGACCTTGGGGCTCCTGTTTTTTCTCCGCCTGGCCAAAAGTGTCTATGCGCTCATGAGGCCTGCCATGCACGCCGACACACAATTTTCTGCAAGCCTGCGAGATTTGCAAGGAGGCCTCCAACAATTAAAGCAACACAAGCCAAAAACCACTGATCTTTTTCAAAAGCAAATAATAGCGGCCCTTGATTCCGCTTCTTATGCTCGCGCTGCCACAGAACGACGTCACGCCTTGGGTATTTCCTTTTTCGCAATGTTCAACCTGCTGATCCTAGGACTTATCCTCTTTCTCATGCCACGCCTCTTGGACGTGACGACTAGCGAGACTTCACAACTCCTGGTACTCTGCATGTTCAGTCTTAGCCCACTCATGAGCATTGTTGCCTTTGTGCCGCTATTTGCAAAGGTAGAAATGAGCTTGCAGGAATTGCATCAGGTGGAAGAGTCCATTGATGCCGCCATTGAACCCTTTGAAGAAAAAGGAGTCACCACACAATGGCAATACGAGGATCCAAAAGTTCCTGAATTTACCTCCTTGCAAATGGAGAACATCCGCTTTGCGTATCACGCCGCTGACGGCACCTCCCCCTTTGGCATTGCCATTGATTCCTTTCACATAAAGAAGGGAGAGCTTCTCTTTATTCGTGGCGGCAACGGTTCAGGCAAGTCGACCTTCATGAAAGTGCTTTCCGGACTCTACCTGCCTCAATCAGGCATCATACACCTCAATGATACACTCCTAGCAGACATCGACACTGAAACGTATCGCAATATGTTTACCATTTTGCCCACTGAGTATCATCTTTTCCCTCGCCCGCTGGGACTTGATGTCTCTCAAAAGAAACTAGAGAAAATGTTGCAAACCATGCGTATTGATACAAAAATCCGTCTACAGGCTGATGGAACCTTCTCAACCCTCGATCTATCTGCAGGGCAACGCAAACGGCTCGCCCTTGCCTGCGCCTTGCTTGAGGAACGTGATGTCTACATCCTGGACGAGGTTGCTGCAGACTTTGACCCTGTTTTTCGGAAATTTTTCTACGAAGAACTCTTGCCGGGCATGACTGAGAAAGGGGCGACGATTGTCGCTATTTCTCATGATGACAGATATTTCCATGTCGCTGACAGGGTCCTCTCCATGCACGAAGGGGTCATGCTCGCCGAGCCTGGAGAAACTCCTTGAAATACTTTCTCTTCACCATATGCATACTGTGCATCACAATTCCACAGGATGTTTCTGCACGAAAGCTAAAACCAATTTCCAATATAGATTTTGTTCGCGAGCTATACGTAAAGGTCAACAAGACCCCTCCCGCCCTTGTCAGCAAAAAAAAACACGAAGAAATTATACGAAGGCGACTTAAATGCTATGAAACTACATTTCAATATTCTGAACGAATTGAAAAGTGCAACCTCCAGTATAACAATGAAATTGTAAATCAGGCACGCAAGGCAATCATATCAAGCCCCCAAATTGGACTTTTTGTAAGGAATTTAGTTATGTGTCCTATCATGTATAATTTGTGCTCAGGAAAAACGAATAACAACAGAGAACGCTGCATACAGTTTGAACGCCAATGCATCGACTATACTCTTGACAAGTATTGGCGCGATGAACCGCACCGTATTATCCTCAACAAAAAATAACACCAATGTCTACATATCGCAAAAAAATACATCTGTGGCTTGTCAGGCATCGAGTGCGTATTGCCGTGACGTGCATAGCTTTCCTCTTGAGCCTCGCCTTTCTGTGGTCCAATATTTTCATATCCATTGGCTCTGGTGAGCTTGGCGTTCTCTACTCGCGTTTCTTTGGCGGAACAGTGACAGACGTTGTATACGAAGAGGGGATGCGGATAATTTTCCCTTGGGATATCATGTATATATACAATGTCCGCGTACAGGAAGAAACACAAAGCCTCAATGTACGGACTAGCGATGGCCTAAACGTCACAATCCAAATTTCCTTGCGCTATCAACTCATCCCCGACAAACTCCCCTTCCTGCATAAAAGAATTGGCCCAGACTATCATAGAA
>JAFLJW010000348.1 GCA_022712815.1 Pseudodesulfovibrio sp.
TTCCTTGTCCTCGGCCCTGAATTCAGGCTCCGGAACAACCCCGCCCGCTTCCCGTGGGAAGAACAGACTGTAGGAGGTAAAAGGAAGAAATTCGGCAATGCAATCCTTGATTGTATGCTCGAAATCAATCAACTCCTGGGGAGTGAAAGATATGGTCCCATCCGCAAAAATGTCTTTTTTCGTCCTCATAATCCGAGAGGTTACAACGCACCACCATTTTTCTCAAATGAAAATTTAAAAAAGGCAAATAAACAACAGTGAGTCACACGCCGCCATCCACACTTCGAGGCATCGACAAAACCATCTCTTAACACAGGCCAGAGCGACTATATCAATACATTTGGATATTGACATTTCCTTTGGATAGTCATAGTCAGACTAACGGTTGCACGCCAGCCGATAAAACAATGAATATTATCACAGACCCAAAAGAACTCCAGAAGCAATGCGCAGCTTGGCGGCGCGACGGCCTGACCATCGGCCTGGTGCCGACCATGGGCTATTTTCACGAGGGCCATCTGGCACTCATGGGCCGGGCGCGGCCACTCTGTGACAAGCTCATCGTGACGCTCTTCGTCAACCCGACCCAGTTTGGCGAAAACGAAGACCTGGACAAGTACCCGCATGATCTGGACGGCGACAGTGCCAAGGCAAAATCTCGCGGGACCGATCTGCTCTTCACGCCAAAAACGACAGATATGTACGAAGCCGATCACGCCACCTGGGTGGATGTTCCAGAACTCGGCAAACATCTGTGCGGCGCATCGCGTTCCGGCCATTTCAAGGGTGTGTGTACGGTTGTGACCAAGCTGTTCATGCTCGCCCAGCCGAGCGTTGCCGTGTTCGGCCAAAAAGACTGGCAGCAACTCGCCATCATCAAGCGCATGGTCCGCGACCTGAATATTCCGGTCAATATCATCGGCCATGAGATTATTCGTGAACCTGACGGCCTTGCCATGAGTTCTCGCAATGCCTACCTCACCGAAGAAGAACGCGCCGCTGCCCCGGCCATCCGTAAAGGTCTTGTCAAAATGGCCGAAATGGTAAAGAACGGCGAGCGAAACACCGAGGTCATCAAGACCTTCTTATATAATGAATATGCCTCCGCCCTGCCCATAGGCACGGTGGATTACATAGAGATCGTGGACCCCGATGCCATCGAGCCGATTGAGATAATCACCGGCCCCGTGCTAACAGCAGTTGCCGTACGCATCGGAAAAGCCCGATTGATAGACAACATTTTGATAGAGGTGTAACTCCATTGGCCCAGAGATGTTTTTTGAGTGCCAAAATTCATGGCGCGACAATAACCTGCGCAAACCTGGAATACCGGGGGAGCCTGTCCATAGACACCAAGCTGATGAAGACGGTGGGTATCCTGCCGTACGAACAGATCGACGTCTATAATCTGGACAATGGAGAGCGACTGACCACCTATGCCATTCCCGGCGCAACCGGTGAGATATGTCTCAACGGTGCCGCCGCGCACAAGGGCGAGATTGGCCAGCGCATTATTATTGCCACGTACACGTGGCTGGACGAAAACGAAGCCCTGACGCGCAAGCCACAGGTCGTTATCGTTGACAAGAACAACGGCGTCGATGAAATCGTTGAATGTGAATTCAACTCTGATTTCTAGACCTATCATACCTATTAGTAGAATATTGGGAGGATTTAATGCAGATCAACGGTAAGTATCTTTTTACGTCCGAATCAGTAACCGAAGGGCATCCCGACAAGGTTGCCGACCAGATTTCCGATGCCATCCTTGATGCCATCATCGGGCAGGACCCCATGGCCCGAGTAGCTTGCGAGACACTCGTGACCACAGGAATGGCTTTCATTGCCGGTGAAATTTCCACCACGGCCTACGCCGACTTTGCGGATATCGTCCGTAACACCATCAAGGGTATCGGCTATAATAGTGCCGACAACATGGGCTTTGACTGGCAGACCTGCGCAGTCATCTCCTCCATCGACAAGCAGTCCCCGGATATCGCTCAGGGTGTTGACCGCCAGAAACCCGAAGAACAGGGTGCCGGAGATCAGGGCATGATGTTCGGTTACGCAACCGACGAGACCCCTACCCTGATGCCCACCCCCATCTACTACGCGCATCAGCTTTCCAAACGCCTGACCGATGTTCGCAAGGAAAACGTTCTCGATTTCCTGCGCCCTGACGGCAAGACCCAGGTCTGCGTCGAGTTCGACAACGGCAAGCCCATCCGCATCGACAATGTGGTCGTCTCCACCCAGCACGCCGAGGGTGTCGAGCTAGGCGATCTTCAGGAAGCCATCCTGAAAGAAGTGGTCATGAAGACCCTGCCCGAAGATCTCATCGACGAAAAGCTCAAATCCTACATCAATCCCACCGGTCGTTTCGTCATCGGTGGCCCGGTCGGCGATTGCGGCCTGACCGGTCGCAAGATCATCAACGACACTTACGGTGGAGCTGGCGGTCACGGCGGTGGCGCATTTTCCGGCAAGGACCCGTCCAAGGTTGACCGTTCCGGCGCATACATGGCCCGATACGTTGCCAAAAACGTTGTCGCAGCAGGTCTCGCCAATCAGTGCGAAGTTCAGATCGCCTACGCCATCGGCGTTGCCGAACCAGTCTCCGTGGTCGTCTGCTCTCGCGGAACAGGCCAGGTCTCTGACGAGCAACTGACCAAGGCCGTTACCGATGTTTTTGACATGCGCCCCTACTACATTCTGGAGCGATTGAACCTTCGTCGGCCCATCTTCCAGGCAGCCACCAACTACGGTCACTTTGGCCGGGAGCTGCCGGAATTCACTTGGGAACAGACCGACGCAGTAGACGACCTCCGCACCGCCTGCAAAATCTAGCGCGGTCCGCAGATAAATAATTAACCCCGGCTCAGTCTGTAAGACCGAGCCGGGGTTTCAGGTTGCAGACAAAGGCCCGATTGCGTCGTTGCTGCAAAAAATTCAAATCCTAACGTACAGGAAGTACGCGTCGGCCTTGAACTTTTTTTGCGCCTAGCACTCGAACCATTGTCAGCAACCTGCCAGAATTGACTGTGTCAACAGTCTGCAAGACCGAGCCGTTTTTTTTAATATTATAGTAATGTAATCCGACTCTACTTCCAAGGCTCCATGAACTCCGCGCTACTCTTTCCGCTTTGAATATGAAGAATCAGCGCAGACCCGAAGACTGCAGCATCCATCAACCCGGCAAACTGCGTAAGCTGGTCAGGGTGTTTGATTCCGAAACCGAGCGCGATGGGGATATCAAAGACTTCCCCGGCCTCGACCAGCTTCTCCTTGATACGGGCAGGCAATGACTCGCGCTGGCCGGTGGTGCCAAGCACCGAGACGAAATAACAGAAACCGCTTGCACCATCTGCGTACATTTTCATGCGCTCCTTGCTGGTATTCAGGCCAACCAGCGGCACCAGAGAAACACCGTGAGGAGCGAGGGCGTCCTTGACGAAACCGGATTCCTCATACGGCAAATCCGCGACGATCAGGCCGGAAACTCCAGCTTCTTCACAATCTGCGGCAAATGTGTCCAAGCCATACTGGTAGACCGGGTTCAGGTAGCCCATGAGCAGCAGTGCGGCCTTGAACTGCCCTTTGCGCTTCCTGAGGCCATCAAAAATCCAGGCCAGATCAATGCCGTCATCCAGACATTTGAGGGATGCTTTCTCGACTACCGGTCCATCGGCCACGGGATCGGAAAAGGGCATACCAATCTCAATGACGGCTGCACCGGCATTGTCCAGCTCCTCAAGCTCCTTCCAAAACTGCTCCCGATTGGGAAATCCGGCAGGGAGGAACGGAATCAGACCTACTTTGCCCTGCTTCGTAGCCTCTTCAATTTTTATTTGCATTGAATTCATCATCTTTTCTCCACTAAGGCTGTTTGCGCTTATCAATCCGGTCAAACCCGTGACCAATTTCTGTTAACGATGCGACAGCTACCAAAAAAATTTAGGAGATTCTTAAGAACCCTTTACAAAGGGTTCTTAAGCCGCCGGAGGCATCTTCATAATATCTGGTCCAGAATACCAAGGTCTTTGTCGCCTCGCCCGGACAGGCAAATAAATACGGATTTACCTTGCAATTTATCCTTGTTCTCAATGGCGTAGGCCACGGCGTGAGAGGATTCCAGTGCCGGAATGATGCCCTCGCGCCGGGACAGGACCTTGAAGGCATTGATGGCCTGAGAATCATTGATGGTCACGTAGTCAGCACGGCCTGTGGCGTGCAGATGCGCGTGTTCCGGGCCGACACCGGGATAATCAAGGCCGGGGGCCACGGAATGTGACGGCAAAATCTGGCCTTCATCGGTTTGCAGCAGCTTGGTTTTCATGCCGTGCAGGATACCATCAGAGCCGATGTTGAGCGGGGCTGAATTGTCGCAGCCCGGCTCGCCGGTTCCTGCGGCCTCGACACCCACCAGCCTGACGGACGCATCGGGAATGAAGTGGTGGAACATCCCTATTGCATTGGACCCACCACCCACACAGGCCACGACCATATCTGGCAAATTTCCGTCATTGCGGTCCATGAATTGCTGACGCGCTTCCCTGCTGATGATCTGCTGGAACTCACGAACCAGTGTCGGGAAGGGATGCGGTCCGGCTGCCGTGCCAAAACAATAATGGGTCGTTTCCTGATCAGACAACCAGCGACGCAAGGCCCCGTTGATGGCGTCTTTCAAGGTCTTAGTACCGGACTCGACTGACACGATTTCAGCCCCCATCAATTTCATGCGGCCAACGTTCGGGGCCTGGCGCACAATATCAGTCGCGCCCATGTAGATGAGGGCCTTCATGTCGAGCATGGCAGCGGCTACAGTGGTGGCGACACCGTGCATACCCGCGCCTGTCTCGGCAAGAAGCACGTCCTTGCCCATCATCTTGGCGAGCAGTCCCTGGCCCAAAGTATTGTTGATCTTGTGTGCGCCCGAATGGTTCAGGTCCTCGCGCTTGAGCCAGAGGTCCAGACCGAGGTCTTTGGACAAGTTCGGACAATAGGTGATGGCCGAAGGTCGCCCCACGTTTTCCTTGAGCATATTGATGAAGCGTGTCTGGAATTCCTCTGACGGGAGGATGGTTTCCATGGCCTCCTCAAGCTCCAGAAGCGGCGGCATGAGCAGTTCGGGAATGAACTGACCGCCAAAATCACCGAAATAACCTTTCTTCATAATCATTTCACCTTTGCAAGACGGTCAAAGACCATCCGCAGCTTTATTTCATCTTTCATGCCCGCCTCGCCCTCCACGCCGGAATTGATATCCAGTCCGGGGGGATTTACGGCCAAAGCAGCGTTTATATTATGAGGTCCGATGCCACCGGCAAGGAACCAAGGTGTTTGTATTTCAAGATGTTGCAGCATATCAAAATCAATGGACTGCCCTGTTCCGCCTTGGCCTTTCTCTCCTGCATCGAGCAGGAAGTGACCACAGACTTCAGAATAATTATCAAGGTCACGGGCCAGTGCTTCGACGGACGAGTAAGTGTCCGGCCAGAAAGTCCTGATCACTCGGTCCGGTCCGACTTCTTCGCAAAAAGCCATGTCCTGACCACCGTGCAACTGGGCCGCGTGCAGTCCGCAATAATCCATGATTTCACGCACTTCCTCGGCAGTTTGTTTAACGAACACACCGACTTTGACTATCTTGCCGGTCTTGACCGAGGCTGCGAAAGCAGGGTCCACATTTCGTGGACTTGATGGATGGAAGATGAATCCGAGCAGGTCCACGCCAAGCTCCATGCAGAGATTAACGTCCTCCATGCGGGTCATGCCGCAGACCTTGACCAACGGGCGCGACATCTATTTGGCTCCCGTCAATTCAGCCAGCTTTTCGCCAGGATTTTCGGCTTGCATCAAGCAGGTGCCGATGAGCACGGCATCAAAACCAAGCTCGCCCATCTCCACTACCTGCGCACGTTCCGATACGCCGCTGGCGCAAATCCAAAGCTCGCCGTCCTGTTTCTGCTTGATGAATTTTCGCCCCTGATCAAGTGAGGTTTCAAGGGTATCAAGATCGCGGTTATTGACCTGAATGATGTCCGCTCCGGCAGCACGGGCCATATCGAGGTCCGCCTGATCGAAGATTTCAACGACCGGGGCCAGACCTGGCATCCGGGCGATATCGATGAGCTGTTTCAGATGATTCACGTCATCGCACATGCGGGCGATCAGCAGTACCGCAGAGGCAGGGCTGGACGCGGTCATGGCGACCTGAAGCGGATCGAATATGAAATCCTTGCGCAAAAGCGGAACACCGGAATTCTTCATCATGAAGAGAAAGTCCGGGTGGCCGCTGAAGTACTTGTCCTCAGTCAGCACGGAGATGGCTGCCGCGCCGTTTTTGGCATAGTCGTCGGCAAAGTCCAGCGGGTTGATGTTCTCGCGCAGTATGCCCTTGCTCGGACTGGCTGGCTTGAACTCGGCAATGACCGCGCCCGGTCCTTTGGCCCTGATGGCGTCCACGAAAGACGGGCGTTCCTCCCGGTATACGGCTGGCACGTGGCCTTCCATGAAGTCCTTGCGGAGGCTGTCGATTACGTCTTGCTTGGCCTTTTTGAATTTATCGAGCATATGGAATTCCTTTTTGTAATCCTTTGTTCACTACATCACGGGCCATGTCCGCGCACTCGCGCATGGTGCCCTTGTCGAGAAGATGGAGGCACCCTGCCAGATTCAGGGCCGCCATGTCCATCATGGCCTGCGGGCCGTTTCCAGCCAGAATATCATGGAGTCTGGCGATTGCATCCTCTTTGCCGTCCACGCGTACATCTTTCGGATGATGTGCCTTGAAGCCGAGCTGCGCTGGATCAATAGCGGTCTTTTCCATGACCCCGTCACGGATGATATGACCACGATTCACGCCCCAGGTGGTCAGCTCGTCAAAGCCGCCCGCGCCGGAAAAGATCAATGCTTTCTTCACACCGGTCAAAAGCAGGGTCTCACCCATCAGTTCCAGCTTGTCTGGCGCACCCACACCGAGCAGTTGATGCGATGGACGAGCCGGGTTCAACAATGGTCCCATGAAGTTGAACAAGGTACGGATACCAAGTTGCTGGCGGACCGGCATAACGTACTTGAACGCCGGATGATAGACTGGTGCGAACAGAAACGTGAAGTTATACTTATCGAGTCCTGCCGCTGCTTCTTCCGGGGTCTGGTCCAGCGGAATACCAAGGGCTTCCAGAGCATCAGCCGATCCACAGGAAGAAGACAGGGCGCGGTTGCCGTG
>JAFLJW010000143.1 GCA_022712815.1 Pseudodesulfovibrio sp.
AGCGGGTGAAACTGCCGCGCCTGTACGAGGCCGTGGGTACGGTTCAGGCCAAGACCGATATCCGGGTCGAGGCTCAGGTCACTGGTCGGGTGCTCAAGATATTGGTCCGTCCCGGTGACAAGGTTCAGGCTGGCGATGAGTTGATCGTCATGGACAGCCGCGCCTCCCAGGCCCGGCTCGACAGATCAAAGCAGGCCCAGGCATCGGCCACCAGCATGACCGGTCAGGCCAGAGATTTTCTGGCCGCTGCCAAGGCTGAATTTTCCAAGACCGAATCGACCTACAGGCGCATGAAGCAGTTGAACGACCAAAAGGTCGTGACTGCCGAGGAAGTGGAAAAAGCCGAGTCTTCCTACCTTCAGGCCAAGGCCCGTCTTGCCCAGGCCACGGAAGCCGTGGTCGCATCCCGCGCCCGCGCCCGCGAGGCCGGAAAAGTGGTGCAAGAAGCTGAAATCGGGCTGGGATATACCACCATCAGGGCTCAGGCATCCGGCGAGGTTGCCAGGCGGCTGGCCGAACCCGGAGACTTGGCTTTCCCCGGCAAGGAGCTTCTCACCCTTCATACCGGCGGCTCTCTGCAACTGGAAGCCATGGTGCGCGAAAGCCTGATCGGACGAGTCCGGATCGGCGACACGCTGACTGTCATGGTCGCGGCCCTTGAAGGTGATGAGCCGCTCTCCGGCACCGTGGACGAGATCGAACCTCTGGCCGATCCCGTGACGCGGTCATTTCTGGTCAAGGTCAGGTTGCCTGAGGTGCCGGGCCTGTATCCCGGCATGTTTGGTCGGCTGATGGTTCCGCTGGGTGAAGAAGAAGCCGTACTCATTCCCGAAGCTGCCGTCATTCGTGTGGGCCAGCTTGAGACCGTCATGGTCAAATCCGGTGACGACTGGCAGTCGATCTACGTGCGGACCGGCAAGGCAAGTGGTGATCGTGTGGACATCCTTTCGGGGCTGTCAGGCAGTGAGACCATCGGCATCGGCATCAAGACCGATGGAGGCCAGTGATGAGCGGTGACACGAACCGCACCAGCGGTGTGATTCCGTCCATTGTCAGATATTTCCTGACCTCGCACATGTCGATAGTCATTGCTTTGGCCGCATTGGTGCTCGGTGTGGCTGCCATCATGATCACTCCGCGAGAGGAAGAACCGCAGATAGTGGTCCCCATGGCCGATGTAGTGGTTCAGGTGCCGGGAGCCACTGCTGAGGAAGTGGAAAAACTCGTGACCACGCCGCTTGAGCGGCTGCTGTGGCAGATCGACGGAGTTGAGTATGTCTACTCCATTTCGCGCAAGGACATGGCCGCGGTCACGGTCCGATTCTTTGTGGGCGAGGACCGGGAAGATTCGCTCATCAAGTTGCACAACACCATTCTCAAGAACGTGGACCTCGCTCCGAATATAGTATCCGGCTGGGTGGTCAAACCGGTGGAGATCGACGATGTCCCCATCGTGGCCCTGACGCTCCATGCGGACCATGGCTTTGAGGCGCGGTATTCTGATTTCGACCTGCGGCGCATGGCAGAGGAACTTTTTCACCGGCTGGCCGAGGTGGAAGATGTCTCACGCATCAGCCTTCATTCGGGCCGAAGCCGCGAGGTGCACGTCGAGATCAGGCCCAATCGACTGGCCGGGTTCAATGTTTCGCCACTAGAGGTCTTCCGCGCACTGAGCGGCGCAGACCGTTCGCTTTCGGCGGGAAGTTTTGTCAAGCGTGACATCGAGACACAGGTGGTCACCCAGTCTTTCCTGCTGACGGCTGACGATGCGGCCTCGCTTGTGGTCGGTGTTTTTGACGGCAAGCCCGTCTATCTGCGCGATGTGGCTGATATCCATGATGGTCCAGAAGAACCGGGCGACTATTCGCGTATCGGATTTTCCGATGTCTATCTGGCAAAAATAAATCAAGAAAAGGCTGATCCGTCGCGTCCGGCAGTGACCATTTCGCTTGCCAAGAAAAAAGGCGTCAATGCCGTGGCCGTGGCCGATGCCATCCTGAAAAGGGTGGACGAACTCAAGGCCGAAGTTTTGCCCGAAGGCGTGGCTGTCACCGTGACCCGCAACTACGGCGAGACAGCTCAGGGCAAGGTCAACGAACTACTCTCCTCGCTCCTGTTCGCAATTGTTATCGTGGTCGCATTGCTCGCCTTTGCCCTTGGCTGGCGCGAGGCCTTGGTGGTGGCTCTGGCCGTGCCCATAAGTTTTTCGCTGGCGTTGTTCGTCAACTACCTGTTCGGCTACACCATCAACCGGGTAACGCTCTTTGCGCTCATCCTGTCGCTCGGTCTGGTGGTGGACGACCCCATCACCAATGTGGACAATATCCAGCGCCATATCCGCATGGGACTCAAGAATCCGCTTGATGCCACGCTCGATGCCGTAAAGGAAGTCCTGCCGCCGGTCATCATGTCCACGCTGGCGATCATCATCTCGTTCACGCCGCTCTTTTTCATCACCGGCATGATGGGACCGTACATGGCTCCCATGGCCATC
>JAFLJW010000223.1 GCA_022712815.1 Pseudodesulfovibrio sp.
GCTCGCCATGGACCCGGTCAGGCCGCGTGAGTACCGTGAATCATCCAAACCGGAACATGATGATTCCTGCACCATGTGCGGCAAGATGTGTGCGGTGCGCAATATGAATCGCGTCTTGGAAGGCAAAGATATCCAGCTCGACGATTAGAGCCGGAAAAACAAGAATTCCTGATGGGACCGGGTGGGCTGTGGCCTGCCCGGTCCTCTGCATTGTATCCACAATCAGATGCCGTAATCGGCTGGAAATGGAGATTCGCCACAACAGAAAAGGGCTTACGAAGTTAATCGTAAGCCCTTGTAATGACGGTGGTAGCGGGGGCAGGATTTGAACCTACGACCTTCGGGTTATGAGCCCGACGAGCTACCGTACTGCTCCACCCCGCGTCACTGAGAAGCTGGTTCTAGGTGGATGACTGAGAATTGTCAACACATAATTTTTAAATAGTGAAAAAAGGTTTGATTGTGATGGTGTTGAGTCGTTTGATGTTGCTTCATCTTCACCAAAGAGTTTACAACTCTTTGTAAATTTCGTAATTGAATTCGCCTATGAGTATGAAAGAAAAATTCTCCGTTGTGTTGCCGGTTTTTAACGAACAGGACAACCTGGACACCTTGTTTGCAGAGATCAAAAAGGCAGCCGATTCTACCGGCAGGCTTTGGGAAGTCCTGTTTGTCGATGATTGCAGTACAGACGGCAGTCTTGAGGTCATCAAGAGGCTGGCTAAGGCTCATGCTGAGATTCGGTATGTGGCCTTTGCCGAGAACCGTGGCCAGTCCGCTGCTTTTTGTGCCGGGTTTGATGCTGTGGATTCGGATATCGTGGTCACCATGGATTCCGATCTTCAGAATGACCCTGCCGATATCCCCAAGATGCTTGATATGTTCGGTGTTGAATGCGAGATGGTCATCGGTTGGCGTTTTAATCGCAAGGATACGTTCATCAAGCGCATTTCATCCCGGATAGCCAACGCCATTCGTGACTGGTTCACCGACGATGGTGTGCACGACACCGGGTGTTCCCTCAAGGTCATGCGGACCGATCTTTTGAGAACCATACCGCGCTTCAAGAACATGCATCGTTATTTTCCCATTCTTATGAAAATCCAGGGAGCGCGGATCAGGGAAGTGAAAGTCAATCATCGTAAACGGTTCAGCGGGGTGTCCAAGTATGGAACCCTGGACCGCGCCGTGGCCGGAATATACGACCTGATTGGGGTTCAGTGGCTGATCAAACGGCATATTGAGTACACCGTGAAGGAAAAGAAGTAGGATATGGTCCTGCCTGCCTACTGGTGGCTTCTGGCCCTCGTGATAGTGTTTCAGGGGGCTTTTTTCATTCGGATTGGTGTTTTACGGATGCACCGGAAAAAGGTACAACCCCTGGCGCGTCCGGCGACAGCCATGCTGTTTGCATCCGGAGCGGCTGGGTTGGTTTATGGTTTGGTGCAGAGTGATCCGCTCTTTTTTCTCGGACAGACCTGCCTATTGTTTATCTACCATGTATTGCGGAAAAAAAATGATGACGGAACAGAGTAACGATACAAACAGGAAGGGCTTCAAGGCGGTCGGCAAAGGGCTGGTCATGCTGGCCGGGCTTGGTCTTGCCGTCTATTTGTCCCGGGCCATCGGTGTGGGCGATATGCTCGCAAACACCCAGTGGTTCAATGAGCATGTGCTTGGAGCCGGACCGTTATCCATATTGATTTTCCTTGTGGTCGGTACTGTTTTTACAGCCGTAGGGTTGCCTCGGCAATTGATCGGATTCCTCGGTGGATTTGCTTTCGGGACCATCGGCGGCACGCTGCTGGCAACACTTGGGTCCGGTCTGGGGTGCGCTCTGGCTGCTGCATATTCCAGGTGGGGCGGGCGGGAACTTGTGGAGCGAAAACTTGGCCGTCGCGTGGATAAAATGGATGGATTTCTTCAACATGACCCTTTCAATACCGCCCTTGCCATCCGACTTTTTCCGCTGGGCAGCAATTTGCTCACCAATCTTGCCGCCGGGGTCAGCTCCATTCCGCTGATGCCGTTTATTCTAGGTTCGACTCTCGGCTATATTCCGCAGAATTTTATCTTCGCACTTTTTGGTGCAGGTATGAACAAGGATTCCACGCTCGGCATTGCCTTGTCCGTGGGGATGAGTGTCCTTCTCTTTGCCATTTCGGGGTGGCTCGGCATGCGAGTCTACCGGCGGTATCGCAAACAGGCTGCCGGAGCTGTCGGCAGCAACGATTAATCTTTGTTTTGCGGCATGTATCGTTTGCCGAATTTATTCCACGCCAGCCAGACAATTCCGGCGACGGCAAGTCCCCAAAGCCATCCTCCAAGGACATCGGTGGGGTAGTGTTTGCCCAGATATACCCGGGAATATCCGACGAGCAGCGGCAGAAACAGAGGCCATTTTTTCAGGGCAGGCCAGAGCAGTATGGCTAGTATTGCCAAGCACATGGAGTTTGAACTGTGTGCCGAGGGGAATGATCTTCCGCGCTCCTTGGTCTGGACAAAATCCGTAGGCCGGGTCTGCCATTGACCGCTTTCCTGATAGTAGGTTTCAGCAATGACATTCAGGGGGCGGACGCGTTGCACCTGCTTCTTGATTAGATTGGTGGTGAAATCTGATAGTCCCATTCCGGCGAAAAGAATAAGGAAAAATATGATTTGTCGCTTTCCTCCCTTTCGCATTGCATAGATGAATGCAACGCCCAAAATGGCGAACAGCACGCCCATTGATGAGAGAATGGGCATGATGAAATCAAACAGGCCGAGACGCCATTGTTGATTGATGAGCAGGAAAAGGTCGAGGTCTATGGTCGATGCGATGGCAAACATGGGTCTCCTGACTGCTTGAAGTTCTCGGATTCATAGCTTCATTTAAGGAAACGGGCAATATTGCTTTCTTGTCAAACAGCGAAAAATCGTTCAAAAGATTGACCTATGGTGAAATCAGAGAAAAAAGTACGCTTGGCACTGACCATGCCTCGTCTCAGTCGGTATGGTGGGGCCGAGTCTTTTGCATGGCGACTGACCGAGGCCCTGGCTGCGCGGGGGCATGAGGTGGACTTCATCTGCGCCCGGTGCGAAACCGACCCGCCTGAAGGTGTCACACCCGTGATTCTGGGGCGTTTTGGCGGTTTCAGGGTGATCAAGGTCCTCTGGTTCGCCATCATGTCAGATCGAGCCTGCAAAAATGGGAACTATGATTTCGTTTTCGGCATGGGCAAGACCGTCAATCAGGATATCCTGCGCATAGGCGGTGGGGCGCAATCCGTGTTCTGGAAGCTCTCCAAATATGCCTGGCCCAAAGGTTTTCCCCGTTTTTTTAAGATGTTCAGACGGCGGTGCTCTCCAGCCAACTGGGTCATTCATGTGCTCGATGGAATTCGTATGAAGCGAACCAAGCGCATCGTGGCCGTATCGCATCTGGTGCGCGACTGGATCGTCGAAGCTTACCCGCATCTGGATAAATCAGCCATAGATGTTGTGTATAATCGTCCCGATCTGGAGCGGTTTTCACCGGCCTCAGATGAGGAGCGCGAACAACTGAGAGACAAGGCCGATATCGGTAAAAATGAAGTGGTCATTGCCACTGCGGCAACGAATTTCGCTCTCAAGGGCATCCGGCATCTGGTCGAAGCACTGGCCCTTCTACCGGAAAATTACACGCTTCATGTTGCCGGTGGCCGCAACCCGGGCAAGTATCTGCGTCAGGCTCGCAAGCTCGGTGTCGAGAACCGGGTACGGTTCCTTGGCAAGGTTGATGATATGCCTTCTTTTTACCGGGTAGCGGATGTGTTTGTGTTGGCGACTTTTTACGATGCCTGCTCAAATGCAGTGCTTGAGGCCTTGGCCTGTGGTTGCCGTGTGGTCTCAAGTGCGCTGAACGGGAGTGCTTTCTTTTTGCCAGAGAAATGGATTGTGCCTGATCCGGGTGATGTCCCGGCACTGGTCGAGGCTTTGCAACGGGTGGCTCAGGAAGAGACTCCGGACCCCTTTGTGTGGTCTGAAGATCTGGTTTGCGGGATAGAGCCGTATGTCGAAATGATCGAGAAGATATTATAGTCGTGACAGCGGGTGATGTTTGGCTATCCTGTGCTCAATTTTCCCCGATGGACCAGAGGGCCAGATTGAGTAGCCGCCAGATCATGTTTTTATGATTTTTCCGACCTTGAATGTGTTCATCCACGAAGGCATTCAGTTCTCCAAGATTAAAGAATTGTTCAAGAAAAGGTCTTGCCTGGGTAAATGTCTCTCTGGCAAAGCCTGCTGCCGGTCCTTGTATCCATTCCGCTACGGGCATGGAAAACCCTTGCTTGCGCCGGTACAGGATATCCTTGGGCAGGTAGCGTTCAGCCAATTTCTTGAGCAGGTATTTAGGCTCACCATTTTTGATTTTGAGTTGGTATGGTAAGCTGGCCATGTATTCGATGAGTTCCTGATCGAGCAGTGGGGAGCGCGATTCAAGCCCGTAGGCCATGGATGCAATATCTGTTTTTACCAGAAGCATGTCTGACAGGGAGTGGACATTATCCAGCCAGAGCAGACGTTCCACAGGGTTGTCGGCGTGGGAGTATGACTTTGTGGCAAGGTTGAAATGCCCGTCAAAGGAGATGTCCTGGAGTGCGTGCAATGTCTCGGCTGAGTATATCTGTTTCTTGTATCCCCAGGCTTTGTGTTCGCTACGCAGCAAATGTTTGAGTTCCGGCCGCATATACTTGAATACAAGAGAACGGCGTATCTTGCCGACAGGCGAAGTGTCCTCGAAAATAGCGCGGATTCTGTCTTTGCTCATGGGGCCTTGATTCAGGACACGGCCAAGGAGACATGCAGTGCTGGCATGGGTGTATGATGTGTAGCCGCAAGCGAGTTCGTCCCCACCATCACCATTGAGGGCGACTTTGACGTGTGTGCGGGTTGCTTTGCTCAGTAGCATGGAAGCCAGGGATGAATCGTCTGCGAACGGCTCTCCGTATTGCCGGACGACATCGGGCAGCATTTCTTCCAGCCCGGCTGGTTCAAGCATCTCAATGTGGTGCTGTACCCCAAGGTGGGCGGCGACTTTGGCTGCGTGAGGTGTTTCGTCGTATTTCTTTTCCCTGAATCCCAGGGTAAATGCTTTGACTGGCTCATCTCTTATGCTGGCCATGATGGCTACAACCAGGCTTGAGTCAACGCCACCGGACAAGAGTACTCCGAGTGGAACGTCACTGATGAGGCGCAAGCGCACGGCTTCGACAAGTCGGGAATGGATGCCGTCAAGAGCTTCTTGTTCAGTGCATTCAATGGTGTTTTTGTAATCAAGGGTCCAGTATCGGCGCAGGGTCAGGCCATCGGCGTTTACGGTACCGCAGTGGGCGGGGGGTAGCTTTTTAATCTGTTTGTAAATGGACCACGGGGCAGGGATGCATCCGGTACTCAGGAACAGGTCCATGGCCTCCGGGTCCATATCGGATGATATCTTCGGATGGGCTTTCAAGGCGCGAACTTCGGAGGCAAAGATGAAACCGGATGTGGTTTGGGCGTAGAAAAATGGTTTTTTCCCCAGGCGGTCACGCGCTATGAATAATTGCTGTCTGGCTTTGTCCCAGATGGCGAAAGCGAACATTCCCCGCAGCATGGAGACGCATTCTTCGCCGTATTCGCCGTAGAGTTTGAGCAGAACTTCGGTGTCGCCGGTGGATGCGAATGTGTGACCTTTTGTCGCAAGGTCTTCACGCAGTTCCTGGAAATTATAGATCTCACCATTGGATACGATAGTGTTGCCAGTGGCGTGGTCAGTCATGGGCTGGTTGCCACTTTCCGACAAATCCAGAATGGAGAGTCTGGTATGACCCAGAACAACTCCATTATTACTCCAGGACTGTTGATGGTCCGGGCCACGATGTCCAAGCAGATTCAGTACCTGTCTCAGGGCGTCGGGTTCAGGCTGTTTTTCTGGATGATAGTGTCCAGCTATACCGCACATGGTGATCCTTGTTGAATTAGGATAAGCACTAAACTTTTAGATATTAAAGTGATTTTAGCTGGTTCTCAAAGAATTCAATGGTCGTGATCAATCCTTTCTCAAGCGGTATTTCCGGCTCCCAGTCGATGACTTTTTTAGCCAGGCTGATGTCCGGCTTGCGTTGCATCGGGTCGTCCGAGGGCAGGGGCTTGTATACGATTTTGGATTTTGATCCGATCTGGTCGATGACAGTCTGGGCCAGTTCGAGGATGGTGAATTCGATCGGGTTGCCAAGGTTCATGGGACCTGCGAAATCGTCATCCGTGTTTTCCATGAAGCGGATGATGCCTTCCACGAGGTCGTCCACATAGCAGAAGCTTCGGGTCTGATTGCCTTTGCCGTAAACCGTGATATCTTCACCGCGCAGAGCCTGGACAATGAAATTGGAGACCACACGGCCATCATCCATGGCCATGCGGGGGCCGTAGGTGTTGAATATGCGTCCGACCTTGATGGCAAGTCCATGTTGACGTTTGTAGTCGAAGAACAGTGTCTCGGCACATCGTTTGCCTTCATCGTAGCAGGCCCTGATTCCGATGGGATTGACGTTTCCCCAGTAATCTTCGGTCTGGGGGTGGACTGAGGGGTCGCCATAGACTTCGCTGGTGGAGGCCTGAAAAATCTTGGCCTTGATACGTTTGGCCAATCCGAGCATGTTGATGGCACCATGCACAGTCGTTTTGGTGGTCTGGACCGGGTCGTGCTGGTAATGAATGGGTGAAGCGGGACAAGCGAGATTATATATCTCGTCTATTTCTATATATAGAGGGAAAGTGACATCGTGTCGGATGACTTCAAAATACGGATTGTCCAGAAGGTGCAGGATGTTATCCTTGCGTCCTGTGAAAAAGTTGTCAATACAGATAACTTCCTGCCCCATGTCGAGCAAACGTTCGCAAATATGCGAACCAAGAAATCCAGAGCCGCCGGTGACGAGTATGCGTTTTTTCTTCATGGGCACTTAAATGCAAAAAAAAAGCCATGACGTCAATGGATTCTGGAAAATACGGTTGAAATTGTGGTTATCGGTGATTATCAGTGATTTTCAGGAGAAATACTGGTTCTGTGGAAAAGAAAATAATTCAAATGGTTGACGCAGCAAGGTGGTCATGAGAAATACTATTGTGATTATTAATATCATGGAGCTAAGTAAATGCTTGTAAATGTTGTAGAATGTCTTGAGGGAGCTCGGCTGGCAACAGGGCTTGTGGTCGTTATTGATGTCTTTCGCGCTTTTTCCGTAGCCTGCTATGCTGTGGATAATGGTGCTACTGAGTATTATGCTGTGGATAAGGTTGAGTTGGCCAGGACGGTCGCAGATGAGCGGAAGGCCCTTTTGATCGGGGAAAGAGACTGTATCAAGATCGAGGGTTTCGACTATGGAAACTCTCCGACTGAGATTGAGAATGTTGATTTTTCCGGGAAAACAGTGGTTCACACGACAAGTGCCGGGACCAAGGGACTCATTGCCTGCAAGCGTGCGGACGAAGTTCTCACAGGCGCGTTTGTCAATGCCGGTGCAGTGGTCGAGTACATTCGCAGTCGTAAGCCTGAAGTGGTGACCATTGTGGCCATTGGAACCAGTGGGACCATGCGGGCTCAGGAAGACATGATGTGCGCCATGTACATCAAGAATGAGCTTGACGACTATCCCAACAGCTTCAAGACCTTGAAAATGTTTTTGGCCACGGTGGACAGTGCTGAAAAGTTTTTTGACGATTCCAAGGACTTTGCTCCCAAGCGGGATTTCGAGCTGTGCATGGCCCTTGACCGATTCGATTTCGTGCTCAAGGCAGAGCCGTGTTCTGGCGGTGGAGTGCGATTGGAAATGATAAAGGTTCCATTGCCATAATTCAAATAGGGTACTGGTATGAGCGATCAAACGCAGAAAGTGCTTATTGTCGATGATTCACAGACCAATTTGGCTCTGCTGGACCATATGCTGGCTCAGGAGATGTGCGAAATTGTCCAGGCGAAGAGTGGAATTGAAGCCGTTGAGATGGTCAAGTCCAATGATTTTGCCCTGATTTTGCTCGATATCCAGATGCCTGGCATGAACGGGTATGAAACCGCGCTGAAGATCAAGGAACTGGATCGAGGCCGGCATGTCCCCATCATTTTCATTACAGCCATTTTTCAGGATGATGAAAATGTCAAGCAGGGCTACGAGACTGGTGCTGTCGATTACCTTTTCAGGCCTGTGGATGTTAAGACGCTCAAGAGCAAGGTTCAGGTTTTCCTTCAGATGAATAAGCAGAAGGTGTTGCTGGAGAGGGAAATTGATCAGCGGAAAAAGACCGAAGCCGCCTTGAGCTTGGCTGAAGCAAAATACCGTTCCATTTTTGAAAGGGCGATTGAGGGAATTTTTCAGTGCACGGCGGATGGTGTGTTTCTGGAAGTGAATCCGGCCATGTTGAGGATTTTTGGATACGATGTTGTTGAAGAGATGACTGGCCTGGAAGGTATGCGGTCTTCGATCATGGCTGATTACGAGGAACGCCATGAGTATCTGAAGGTTATCAGACGGGACGGCTTTGTCTCCAATTTCGAATTTCGGGCCAGGCGTAAAAACGGTGAAATCATCTGGTGCTCGGAAAGTTCTCGTCTGGTCGTTTTCGGCGATGGCAGTCCTGATCTTATCGAAGGGGTTCTGGAAGATATTTCCCAACGCAAACGGACAGAGCTTGAACTCAAGTATCTTGCAACCATAGATAGCCTGACCGGTATTTCCAACAGACATCTTTTCTTTGACCGTCTGGAGCATGCACTTGCCGCAGCCAAACGGTACAAAACCCTTATTTCCGTGTTATTTATTGATTTGAACGCCTTTAAGCAGGTTAATGATACCTATGGACACCAGGCCGGGGATGAGTTGTTGCGGATGGTGGCCGAGCGGTTGCAAAAGCGTGTTCGCGAGTCAGATACCCTGGCCCGGCTTGGAGGTGACGAGTTCGGTGTTCTGCTGGGTAGTATCGAGGACGAGGAGGGGGCTGTTATGGTCGCTCAGAATTTGCTTGATGTCATGAATTCGCCCTTTGTCATCAATGGCGAGAAAGTCACGGTCGGTGCCACAATTGGCATTAGTTTTTATCCTGTTGACGGTAAGGACTGTGTTACACTTATCAGCCGTGCAGATGCAGCCATGTATGGGGCCAAGAAACGGGGAGATACCCAGCTTGGGACCTACGCCGAATGTGGCATCCCAAAATAGTTTTTGTCGGAATAGGCAGATTTCATTATGGCATTTCACTTTTGTGAAGTGCCATTTTTTTTGTCATAATTGATGAATACTGTGGCCTTTCAGACAAAATGAGTCCTGTTCTTTGCTGTATATTTTGTATATCTTGACTTTTTCCAGAATGAAAGCAGAGTGAAGAAAATTCCATACTTACGCTAGTAATACTTAGCGAAAAAAAGGGCAATGTACTTGACTTGCCCCTTTTTTAGGGGCATGAAACTCGGTAACCTTTGTTAAAAGGTGTATTTAGCTGTTTTCGCAAATTTACTGCCAAAGGAATAGGTATGGTTTTCAACTGGCTGCATTTTGCAATTATTTTGTTTTTACTCGCAGGACTTTTATTTGCCTGCGGGCCTTTGATCCTGGCAACATTGCTTGCTCCCAGATCAAGGGGGGGGGACATCGGCATGTCGTACGAGTGCGGCATGGTCCCTTATGGCAGTTCCTGGGCGAGATGGGGCGTATCTTATTATGTATATGCCCTGATCTTCCTCGCTTTCGATGTAGATGTTCTTTATTTGTTTCCAGTCTCCACGGCTTATGCGGAAGCTGAAGGCTGGATTGCATTTGTAAAGGTCTTCATCTTTCTCTTCTTCCTTATTCTGTCCGTTATTTATTTCTGGGCGAAAGGGGTGTTTACATGGCCGCGCAAGATTCAGTAGTGCAAAAAGAACTCTTGACGGCAGGCGGGCACTATCTGGACCCACCCATCGTCAACATCAAACCGGTACAGGATATTCTGGATATCTGTCGGTCCATGTCGCTGTGGCCGTTGACATTCGGTCTTGCCTGTTGCGCCATTGAGATGATGGCAACCGGTATGGCCCGGTTTGACATGGCCCGTTTTGGGGCGGAGGTCTTCAGGCCTTCACCACGTCAGGCGGATGTCATGATCGTTGCCGGAACCGTTACCAAGAAAATGGCCCCGGCTGTTGTCAGGTTGTACGAGCAGATGCCCGGTCCCAAATGGGTCATTGCCATGGGTAACTGTGCCATTTCAGGTGGTCCGTTCAAGATCAAGGACAACTACAACGTCATCGAGGGCGTGGACACGCTCATTCCCGTTAATGTGTTTGTGCCGGGTTGTCCTCCTCGCCCCGAAGCATTGCTTGAGGGCTTCTTCGAGTTGCAGCGGTTGATCTCCGGTAAACGTTGGTGGCCCGTTGCTGCCGAGGTGGAGGGTTAACCTATGTTGCAAGCACTTGAAGGAATCACAACCCAATGTGTTGCGAAGCAGGACAAGGGTACAACAGGAAATGTGTGGTCTATCTTTCTGGCTCCGGGTCAGATCGTCAAGGCTGCTCAGAAGCTTTATGATGCCGAATATTCCCTCGAAGATGTCCTGGCTTTGGACTTTGAAGAGGGTTTTTTGGTTGTCTATCATTTTAACCGGTGGAACATCGAAGAGCGTGTCACGCTCCGCGTCCTGATTTCCAGAGACGATCCGACAGTTCCATCCATTGCTTTGATTTTTCATGGGGCCGAATGGCATGAGCGGGAAACCCGCGATTTCCATGGAATCAACTTTGAAGGAAATCCCAACCTCGTGCCGCTTTTGATGGCGGTTGAGGATGTTGACGTTCATCCTCTTGTCAAAACTGACAAGGTAAGAAAGTCGATAAAGGATATCCTGAATCTTGGGGAGATCATTTCCTGCACTAAGGAAATGGAAGAGTTGTTTGCGGAGACGGAGGCTGAGGAAGCCTCCGATGCGTAGGCCGGGGCAACCGGTCGGTATATAAACCGGACTGAGAGTTTATGTCGGCTTACCAAAATTTAGAACAGATGAAGGGTGATTTCTACACCCAGAAGTTCGAGGCCGGAAAGCAGGATGGAACCCTGATCATTAATATGGGTCCACAGCATCCGTCTACACACGGCGTGCTGAGGATCGTGATCGAGGTGGATGGCGAATACATTATTCGCGCCGAGCCCGTACTGGGCTACCTGCACCGCATGCATGAAAAAATGGGCGAGACTCAGACTTGGGGTGGATTCATCCCGAATATGGGCCGCGTCGACTACGGACATCCGATGGCCTGGAACTGGGCCTATGTCGGTGCCGTGGAAAAACTGATGGGCATCGAGGTGCCTGAGCGGGCAGAGTATCTGCGGGTCATCATGACCGAGCTCAACCGCCTCACTTCCCACCTC
>JAFLJW010000383.1 GCA_022712815.1 Pseudodesulfovibrio sp.
GTGAATTGAAAGCGGACGTTCTTGTCCTGCCGCATCATGGGAGCAGGAGCAGTTATGTTCCGGGATTCTATCAGGCGGTTTTCCCTGAGGCGGTTTTGTGTTCAAACGGTTATCTCAACAGGTATGGATTCCCGGATTCGATTGTCGTCAAAGCCCTTGGCGTGCCTGTTTTTGTGACATCTCGTCACGGTCAGGTGGTTGTTAGGTGGAATAGGGATGGCAATATATCGATTCGTGCATTTCTCCTTTAGCCCGGGCTTGCCAAACCTACCTATTTTTGCGTAGGTTTCTTATTGGTATTTTATCAGATGAAGTGTTTTTGGTTTGTTTTTCTGGTGTTGGATGCACCGGAACGATCATATTACCTCAACATTTGTGAGATAGATGCAGGACGTTAAGAAAAAACTTCTGGCTGCTGTTGAGAAGATGCCCGCCTTTCCAAAGAGTGTGCATCAGGTGTTGAAACTTGCCGCTGATATCAATTGCTCCCAGAAGGATCTGGTCGAGGTTATCAAGAATGATCCGGTTTTTACCCTCAAGATCCTGCGTCTGGTCAATTCGGCTTATTTCGGTCTGTCCCGTGAAATTACGTCCATCAACCATGCCAGCGTCTATCTCGGTCTAAATACCTTGAAAAATGTTGCGCTTGGGCTGGCCGCAGTGGGTGCCATTCCCAAGATGAGTGGGAGCGGTCTGGATATGGGGGCATTCTGGTTGCATTCCTTGGCCGTGGCCACGGCAACCCGTTTGCTCGGCACCAAACTTGGCATCTCTCGTGATGAGGCTGCGGATTATTTCGCATCCGGTTTGCTTCACGATGTTGGCAAGGCTGTGTTTGCCCTGTACCTGCCGAAAGAGTACCTGCTGGCATTCGAGAAAGCTGCCGAGCCCGGAGTCTCATTGTATGAAGCCGAGTATCAGGTGATCGGGGCAACTCATGCCGACATTGGTGCCATGCTCGCGGACAAGTGGAATTTGCCTGCTGATCTGCGTGATGCCATCGCCGGACATCATGCCGTTCAGAATGGTGGGTCTTCGCAGTTGGTTGATTGCGTGTTTGCCGCTAATCAGATCAGTAAGAAACTCGCTTTCGGCTCCGCAGGCGACTTTGAGGTCGAGCCGTTTCCAAAGTCTGTTCAAGACCGTTTTTCATTGGGTCTTGAGGGGCTTATCGAGAAATTACCCACTCTGGACGAGGAAGTCGAGCATGCACGCGTTTTTATCAAGCTCGGGGAGGCTCAATAATGCGGTTTCAGTTTAGGGGAACGCGTGGTTCCCTGTCCGTGCCTGGTTCTTCCACCGTCAAGTACGGTGGCAACACCACATGTATTGAGGTCCGTTCCGATGCCGATGAGCTCATTATTCTGGACGCTGGGACGGGCATCCGTGAACTCGGTCTGGAACTCGCCGGGAACATGCCTGTCAAATGTCATCTTTTCGTTTCCCATACTCATTGGGATCATATTCAGGGTGTGCCGTTTTTTGTTCCGATGTTTGTATCCGGCAACGAACTGATCATCTATGGTCCTCCCGATCCATTGACCATGACCGGTATTGAGTCCGTGCTGGCCAAGCAGATGGAGTATCCTCATTTTCCTGTGCGGGTTTCCGAGTTGCAGGCCGATATTTCCTATGAAACCCTGTCTGACGGACAGACCGTTGACCTGGGGTTTGCCAAGGTTTCCACCATTCTCATGAACCATCCGGCCATGGCTTTTGGTTGCAAGATCGAGTGTGACGGCAAAACGCTCTTTTTTACCGGCGATCACGAACCTTTTTACAATATCTATGATCAGGGCGATGAAGATTTTGAGGATTACGAAAAGATTGTTTGTGAGCGTAATCGGGGAATTGTGGATTTCATCCGTGGCGTGGATGTTTTTATTGCAGATGCACAATACACGGAAGAGGAGTATGAACTCAAGAAGGGATGGGGCCATTCCTCCTTTGAGCGGACATTGACCCTTGCCCGGGATGCAGAGGTCGGAAAAACCTATCTGACCCATCATGAGACTACCAGGACCGATGAGGAAATCGATGCGATAGATGCTCGCCTTCAGGAACAGTGGAAGGATTCCGGCATGGATTTTTATATGGCCCGCGAAGGGGAAATGCTGCAAATTTAGGTCATGGATTGTCTTTTCAACAGCTTGAGAGTCTGGAATGGTTGCATTTTTTAGTAAAAAATGAGAACCTCTTATATAGGAATAATATGAGAGGTGGATAATTTCAGGAGGAAGATGATGAAAGCGCTGATCGTAGACGATGACTTTTACAGCCGGAACATGATTCATGAAATCCTTCGTCCGGTTGCCCAGTGCGACATTGCCGTCAATGGCGAAGAGGCAATCGAGGCATTTCGCCGAGGTATGGATGCGGGTGAAGCGTATGACCTGATCTGCCTCGACCTTCTTATGCCCGAACTGGATGGGCAGCAGGCTCTCCGTGAAATACGGACTATTGAAAAGGAATTTGATATAGCCCCTCAGGATGAGGCCAAGGTCATTGTCACCACGATGCTTGATGATGAGAAAGAGACTCACGATGCATTCTTTCTTGGTGGAGCCACCTCATATCTCGTTAAACCAATTGATGAGCAAAAGCTCATGAGTGAAGTCAAAAGCCTGGGACTTCTATAGTAATATCAAGATATATTTTCTGGTTTTTCCATTTAGAAAACCGGGTGCCGTGTGAATTTGACGGCACCCGTTTTTTTGTTGACGGACAAATTTGAATTCATCGGCGTTTTCTAATATACTACTTCACTTCGTACGATACTTTCTCCCCCCCGACAAACGGGGTTTTTATACATAGGACAATAATAAATGAGCCAGATACTTGGTGTTAAATTCAATGACTACGGGCAAGTATACTACTTTGCTTCCGGCCCGTTCGTGGTTCGTGAGGGCCAGCATGTCATTGTCAAAACCGATCAGGGCATGGGGCTTGGCAAGGTAATTCTCATTCGGCAGGCACCTCAAGAAGACGAAGAGGAAGAAGCTGATGGCTACAAAACCATCTACCGGCTTGCCAACGAGAAGGACATGGAGTCGGTCACAGAGAATGAAGAATTGTCAAAAGGTGCCTACCAGTTTTGTCGTAAATGCATATCCAAACACAAACTTGGCATGAAGCTGGTGGATGTCGAGGTCTTTTTTGATCGTTCCAAAATGATTTTTTATTTTACCGCGCCGGGCCGGATCGATTTTCGTGAATTGATCAAGGAACTGGTCCGCGAGTATCGGACCCGGATTGAGTTGCGCCAGATCGGCGTGCGTCATGAGACCCAGATGATCGGTGCTATCGGCAATTGCGGTCAGATTTGTTGCTGCCGCCGGTTCATGCGAAAATTTGTTCCCGTGACCATCAAGATGGCCAAGGAGCAGAATCTGTTCCTCAACCCGACCAAGATTTCGGGGATTTGCGGAAGATTGCTTTGCTGTCTCAGCTTTGAGCAAAAGGGATACGAAGAATTCCACCGCCTGTGTCCTCGGGTGGGCAAGAAGTACACCACCTCCCTTGGTTCGGTGAAAGTCCTTCGTTCCAATTTTTTCAAGAAAACCCTGTCGTTGCTTACTGAGAGCTATGAGGAGCGCGAAGTTTCCATTGACGAATGGAATGAAATAGTTAACAAGCCGCCCAGCGAAGAGGCCATGGCTGAAGCTGAAGCCCAAAAAAATCGCGGATACCGCGGCGGGCGCAGGCCGTCCAGACCGGAATCCTCGGAAAAGAGCGAGACCCCGGATCGGGGGGACCGCAAGGGGAAATCCCGGCAGGACCGCGCTGGCACATCTGACCGGGCTGGCAAACCTGACCGCGCTGGCAAACCTGATCGAAATGGCAAACCTGATCGAAAGGGTAAATCAGAGCCGTCCGGCAAGTCGGGACGAGGCAGCAGACCCGATCAGTCGAGTACGGCTCAGCGGAATGATTCCGCTGATTCGTCCGGCGAAGACAATTCTAAAAGATCGCGCAGGCCCAGAAGGCGCAGGCGCAGACCTCCCAAGAAGTAATATCTCGGCCAGCGGATTTATATCCGCTCCGAAAGGAGTTTCGGTTTGGAACATTTTTATATCACCACGCCCATTTATTATGTGAACGCAAAACCTCATCTGGGGCATGCGTACACTACGACAGTGGCTGACTCCCTGAGCCGGTTCCACAGGCTGATGGGCGCGGAGACCTACTTTCTCACCGGCACGGATGAACATGGTGACAAGATCGTCCAGGCTGCGGAAAGTAACGGCCAGTCTCCTCAGGAATATGTTGATATTATCAGCAAGCTCTTTGAGGATTTGTGGCCTAACATGAACATTTCCAATGATGATTTCATTCGCACAACCCAGCCTCGCCATATTGAAGTTGTTCAGGATATTTTGCAAAAGGTCTACGATTCCGGCGATATCTACTTTGGTGAATACGGTGGTCACTACTGCTTTGGTTGTGAACGCTTTTATACCGAAAAAGAACTTGTGGACGGCATGTGCCCGGATCACAAGACCAAGCCGGAATACATTGCGGAAAAAAACTATTTTTTCAAAATGTCCAAGTACAAGGAGTGGCTGCTCGACCATATCAAGAAGAATCCCGATTTCATTCGTCCTGCGCAGTACAGGAATGAAGTCCTGAGTCTGCTTGAGTCGGGCGAGCTTGAGGATTTGTGCATCTCACGGCCAAAATCCCGTCTGACATGGGGTATCGATCTTCCCTTTGACAAGGATTACGTCACCTACGTCTGGTTTGACGCGCTCATCAATTATCTTGCGGCCCTTGGGTATCCCGAAGGTGGCAAATTCAAGAAATTCTGGCCCAGCGCCAATCACCTGATCGCCAAGGATATCCTGAAACCTCACGCAGTTTTCTGGCCGACCATGCTCAAGGCTGCCGGTATCGAGCCTTTCCAGTCCCTGAATGTGCATGGCTATTGGCTGATCAAGGATACCAAGATGTCCAAGTCCATCGGAAATGTAGTTGAGCCGCTTGCCATGAAGGACACCTACGGCCTCGATGCTTTCCGTTATTTCCTGCTGCGGGAAATGTCATTTGGTCAGGATTCCAGTTTCTCCGAGGAGGCCCTTATCGGTCGCCTCAATGCCGACCTTGCCAATGACCTTGGCAATCTGTTCAGTCGAACACTGTCAATGACACACAAGTATTTCGGTGGTGCCATTCCCCGTCCTGATGTGGAGGATATCGTGGACGCCGAGATCAAGAAGCTCGGTCAGAATGCCATGAAGTCATTCCAGGATTTCTATAGTGAAATGAAGTTCTCGCGTGGACTGGAAGGGCTGTGGGAACTGGTGCGCGGCTTGAATAAATATATCGATGCCACTGCTCCCTGGACGCTGTTCAAGGAAAAGGACATGGACCGGCTTTCCACTGTCATTTATGTGCTTCTTGAAAACATGCGCAAGATCGCGGTCCATTTGTGGCCGGTCATGCCCGAATCCAGCGAGAAGATGCTCAAGCAGCTTGGTATCAACTTCGATCCCGAAAAGGTCAATCTGCCCAAGGAACTGGATGTCTGGGGCTTGCTGGAATCCGGCGAGATTGTTGCCGAGACCTCCAATCTATTCCCGCGTGTGGAAACTCCTGAACCCAAACCCGATGACATGGCTGCAAAGGTCAGCAAAAAGGGCAAGGGCAAGAAAGACAAGAAGCAGGGGGAAAAAACTGCTGCGGAAAATAACGGAATCATCGAATTCGAGGATTTTCAGAAGATCGACATGCGTGTCGGAACTGTCAGGGAAGTGGAAAAGCATCCCGATGCCGACCGTCTGTTGCTCGTCCGGGTAGATACGGGCGAAGACGAGTTGCGTCAGGTTGTGGCAGGCATTGCCGACTTTTTCACTCCCGACGATCTCATCGGTAAACAAGTGGTGGTGGTCACCAACCTGAAGCCGCGCAAGCTGAGAAAGCAGCTCTCCCAAGGCATGATCCTCGCGGTCAAATCCGGTGACGGCATGCAACTTCTCACACCCACCGCAGAGGTCGATGCGGGCAGCAAAGTCAGCTAAATCCTTTCCCTGTTCAGTATACGCAAGAGGCTCTCGTTTTCGAGGGTCTCTTTTTTTTGGCAAACTCTTTGCAAATAATCATTTTGGACACGTCCAAGCGTCAAAAAAACGGACGGTCCGGGGTGGAAATGTATATTGAACGCAGTACGGGGATGTCCGAAGGGAAAGACGGACATCGCCTTCCGGCCACGCATGGCGTGGTTCGCTGGGACAATGGCGGGAGTTTAAAAGACATCGAACGCGAGGTCAGGGAAAGGGACCTTGCGACGTTGGCCTTTGCCGATTCCGAGTTTTTCGGTGACCATGAAATTGCCATGGCAATGTGTCACGACATGCGGGCGCATGAAATGAACGTTTTATGGAGTGCGCAGCTTGCCACCGTCCCCGCGGGTGAGTTGCTCAAGGGTATGCGGCTGGCTGGTTGCCAGCACGTGACCATGCTTCTCGACCCGGATGAAGCCGTGGACGCACTGGAACTTGTCCGCCACTATGGCTTTGATGCCCGCATTTGCAACGTGGACGGGACATCGTATGCGTCGGACAAAATTTCCTACACCGTTGTTGAGCGGGAAGTCATTGCCGCCCGGTTGCCCGGTTTGCATACCGTGCAATTTGATCTGGCCGTGGCGTACTATAATGCCCGCCGGTATTCCGAAGTCATGCTGCCCCTTGGCAAAGCCATGACCCTTCGTTTTCCCAAGAATGAACTATGCCTGAATTTGCTGGCCTGCCTGAGCGCGGCCAAGCATTACCCTGATCAGGTTGCAGGATTGCTTGATCAGGCGAGGTACGGATGCCCGCATCCAGTGGTCTTTCGCAATCGAAAACTGCTCAAGTCGTGGCTTGAAAGCGGCGGTGATCTCAAAGGCATCCGGCTGGAACTGGAGTCAGCCAGTGGTTCTTCGGTAATGGTCCAGGCAATTCAATTTTGAAACCGCCCCTGGCGGCCAAAGGGCAAGTCCGTTGGAATCCCAAATGATTTTTAGTGTATTTCAGAATAAAGAACCGACATGCATATGAAGTGCGTGTCGGTTTTTCATGTCGAAATGATTGCTAGACGTGATTGAGAAGTTTTAACTCTGACGGATGCGGATTCAGGAAATACTGCTGCATCAGGTATGGGTTCTGGTGTTTTCGTGCATAGTGGTTGAGGAGCGTGAGTGGTATTACCAGCGGAATTTTGCCGTTCTTGTAGGCAATTATCATCGTCCGCAGTTCTTGCGCGTCGCCATCATCCAGTTGTTTCTTGAAATAGCCCATGGCGTGCGTGAGGATCTCGGCGTTCTTCGTTGGTGTGGCTTTCAATGCCAGAGAGCGGAAGAGCATGGTTCCGTATGTATCGAATATTTCATCCGCATTGAAAATGCTGCATTCGCCGAGCAGTTTGCCGAGTTCCCGATAGCCGCGCAGATTGTGGCTGCGGATCATCATCTTGTGCCGGGTGTGAAAATCAACCAGATTGCCGATTTTCAGGCCCTTGGCGGTAAGCTCGCGCCATCGTTTCAAGACAAAGACGCGCCGTATGAAATTTTCTCGTAAAATCGGATTCTGCAATCGGTCGGAGGCCTCTACCGGGAGCAGTGGGTAATGGGTCATCAGCAATTTGGCAAAGAATCCGGCACCTCGGCGAGGAGGATTGCCTGTGGTCGAAAAAATCTTTCCCTGCATAAGGGCGCAGCAAGGGGACCGGCTCTCAAGCACGAAGCCGCAAAGGTCTTCTTTATCCAGTCCGGGCAGGATACGATCTGTCCAGTTGGTCATTTTTTCTGTCAGATCATCTCCGGATTCGTATCCGATCAGGCGCACATCACCATTGCAGTCTACCTGGCGGACTTTTTCCCGTGGGATACCCATACCGCAAGCGATCTCCGGGCAGAGCGGGACGAATTCGACATACTTTGCAAGCGTGTCAGTGAGGTAGGCGTCACGGGCATCAGTGTTGTTCCAGCGGACTTTTTCGCCCGCGATACAGGCACTGACACCTATTCTGATATTTTCAGACATTAAGTAAACCCTCCGAATGACTTACGGATACCGTAACATCGGCGGATTACTAAATACAAGTATAATTCCACTATGTCAGTTTGTGGATAAGAAAAGCCGGTTTGAAACGGCTTGTATGTATGGTTGGGTTGTGAGCTACGAGGCTTTGGCTCGTGTTTCAGGACAGCAGGAACATGGCTTGATTTCAGTGGAATCACTTTTCACGGCAAGTATCTTTTCGGCCAGTCCACAGCACAATACGACTTCCGTACCACGCACGCGAACCCGGCAACCCGTAGATCCTTCGCTCAATATTTCTACCGGACATCCCGGCGTCATGCCCATGGCGAGCATGCGCGATCGCGCTCCCTGGCCGCCGTTAATGTCTGCTACACGCACAATTGTTCCCACAGGATATTTGGTCAAAGGCATCTTGGTCATGAATTCCCCTCAAAGGTCTCGTTGAAATTGAGAGTAAGTCTCAACCTCGACCGTGTCAATGAGGAAGTGATGAATGTCTTCGGTGGCTGGGGAAGAGGAGGAAAACCACTTTTTCTCAAAGGGAGTTTGGACATGAAAGGGACTTTTTGTGGTCAAAGCGAATGCCTTTGATGAGAATTTGCGCAATGCGCACCCAAAAAGTTTAGGAAGGGAGAGGGGATGGAGTCCAGAGGAAGGGTTGTCCCTCTCCCCTTCCTCTGGCCGCCGGAGGCATACAAAACCATTGCTATTCAAGGGGTAAGGCTGTAAGTAATCAGGTTGTTCGGCAGGTGGCGGCGTTACCTGACTGGACGGAAGGGTAGAGGGGTTTTCCGTATCTGAAAAAATGCCGTAACTTCAACTACTTCCATAAGAATGCCCAAACGTACAGATATCAAAAAAATCATGCTGATCGGGTCCGGTCCAATTGTTATTGGACAGGCCTGTGAGTTCGACTATTCAGGCACCCAGGCTCTCAAGGCCCTCAAGGAAGAGGGGTATGAGGTTGTTTTAGTCAATTCCAATCCGGCTTCGATCATGACCGACCCGGAATTGGCGGACCGGACATACATTGAACCGATTGACCCTGAAACCGTAGCCCGAATTATAGAAAAAGAGCGTCCCGACGCTCTTTTGCCTACTTTGGGGGGGCAAACCGGTCTCAATACCGCTCTGGCCGTGGCTGAAATGGGTGTTTTGGA
>JAFLJW010000374.1 GCA_022712815.1 Pseudodesulfovibrio sp.
GGACGCGGACGGACCCGGCCCTTGATGGCGATGACGTATTCCGGGCGAATGGCGTGGGCGCGTTCATGGACCTCGGCGTTGTCTTCGGGGTTGAAGACCACCTGGGTCAAACCCTCGCGGTCGCGCAGGTCGAGAAAGATCAACCCGCCATGGTCGCGCCGAAACTGCACCCAACCCATGAGGCAGACGGTCTCGTCCATATTGGCGGAGGTCAGCTCGTTGTTGTGATGCGTCCGTCTCCAACCCGCAAGGTCTTCGATGACACGAAATTCGTCGTAATCCCTTTCTTCCTGATGCTCAGACATGTTCTCTCCGTCTCGGTGATATCGGTTCGGCCCTCAAGCCAGAACCGCGATAGTGCTTATTAAATTCCCGCCAGAAATTCGGACTGCGGGATCGTCTTCTGTTCTTCGTCTCCAACCATGTCCTTCACGGTGATGGTCTCATTCGCCAGTTCGTCGCCGCCCATGATCAGGCAGACTTTTGCGCCGGACTTGTTGGCCGAACGCATCCGGCTTTTCATGGACCCGCCGCCGTAGCTGACGTTTCCACTCAGTCCCTTGTCACGAAGCTGCTGGGCAAAAAGCATGGCCTGGTTGGCAGCTTCCCCGTCCACAACGGCCAGATAAAAATCCGGGGCCTGTGCTTCGATTTGGTCGAGCAACATTGCCAGACGCTCCATGCCGATGGCAAACCCGGTTGCAGCGCAATCGCCGCCGCCGAGGGTTTTTATCAATCCGTCATATCGACCACCACCCGCCACAGCGGTCTGGGAGCCGATGTCAAAACTGGCAACCTCAAAGCAAGTGCGGACGTAATAATCAAGGCCACGCACCAATCGGGGGTTGAGAACGTACTCAAGGCCCGCGCCATCAAGGATGGTCTTCACGGCGGTGAAGTGCGTTTTACACTCACCGCAGAGGTGATCGGTGATGGCCGGAGCATCTGCCACCAACTCCTTGCAGGCCGGGACCTTGCAGTCCAGCACGCGCAACGGGTTGGTTTCCATGCGACGACGGCAGTCCTCGCAGAAATTATCCTTGTCCTTGGATTTGTAATAATCCGTCAACGCCTGCCTGTACGCGGGGCGGCACTCGTGACAGCCAAGGGAGTTCAATTCAACGGCCAGTTTGGTCAGGCCGATGGTGTTCAGGAAGGTCTTGAGCATCAGGATCAACTCGGCATCGGCCTGGGCTTCCGGCGCACCGAAGATTTCCGCATTGATCTGGTGGAACTGACGCTGACGGCCCTTTTGCGGCCGCTCGTAGCGGAACATGGGACCAAAGGTGAAATATTTACTGACCTTGCCCGGCTGGTGGGTCTTGGAGTCGATAAAGGCGCGGACCACGCCAGCGGTCGCCTCCGGGCGCATGGTCAGGGAGCGATCCTTGCGGTCCGGAAAGGTGAACATTTCCTTGCCCACCACATCGGTATCTTCGCCGATGGATTTTTGGAACAGCTCGGTTTTTTCGAGCACTGGTGTGCGCAGTTCGCCAAAACCATAGCGCGAAAAAATATCGCGGGCAGCACTTTCCATGAAAGTGAATTTGGCTGCCTCTTCCGGGAACAGGTCCACAAACCCCTTGATCTTCTGAATCTTCGACATCTCTCTTCTATATCCTTATTATCATGTATACAGTGGGAACCGAAATTTGTTAGATCAATTGGCCCGAATTGTCAAAAAATGACAGTAAAAAACATGCATTTGGATTTGACGGCGCAGGGTAAATTCTCCACACTTTTGAACGGAGGATACCAATGACCACGATCACAGCCTGTACCATGGATTGCGGCGATACCTGTTCACTTGTGGTGGACGGTGCCAAAAAATCCATCAAGGGCAACCCCAGGCACCCGTTTACCAAGGGTTTCTGCTGTAAAAAAGGCGGTGGATATTTTGACCGCATAGATGCCGAAGACCGCATTGTCGAGCCGCTCATGAAGCGGGACGGCAAATTTGTGCCTGTGAGCTGGGACGAAGCTCTGGACACTATCGCGGCCCGGCTGGACGTAGCCCGTGCAAAACCCGAAACCATCCTCCATGTACGTGGTCACGGTTACCGGGGTATTCTGAGCAAGGCGAGCAATATATTATTCAAGAAAATCGGCTCGGCCACCACCCGTGGCGCGGTCTGTGACGACACCGGCATCGTCGCCTGCGAGCGGGATTTCGGGGTACTCAGTCACAACGATCCCGAAGATATCCTCAACGCCAGCCGCGTCATCAACTGGGGCCGGGACATTACCCGCTGTTCCATCCACCAGCTCGCCCTGATTAAGAAGGCGCGCAAGAAAGGCATGGAAGTGCTGACCATCTCCCCCGGCGGAGACGGCACGCCTGATTTCTCGGACGTCAATATCATCATACGTCCCGGCACCGACCGTTTTCTGGCCGCTGCCGTGCTCAAGCTCTATCTGGAAGCGGGCGACCTCAACCCGTGGGTGCTCACCCGCACGGCCAACTGGCCTGCCCTGCGCGGCCTCATCGACGGCCACACCTTGAGCGAACTCTGCTCGGCCTGCGAAGTTTCCACCGCAGATGTGGAGATGCTCTACGACTGGTACGCGGACACCGGCAGGGTGGCGACAATCATCAGTTGGGGATTGCAACGGCACACCTTTGGCGGCCAGTCCGTCCGTTTCATCAACGCCTTGGCCATGGTGTCCGGCAATATTGGCATCAGCGGCGGCGGATCCTATTACAACGTTTCGTCGGGCCGCAACCTCGGCAAATGGGAACATCTGGTCAAAGGTGGCGACGCGCCTTCCAAACCCCGGCGTGAACTGCTCATCCAGGACCTTGGCGCGGAACTGAGAAAGGCTGACCCGCCGATTGATTTCATCTGGGTGGACGGCCACAACATCGTCAATCAGGTTCCTGACAGCCTCGCCGTGGCCGATGGTTTTCGCAGGCCTTTTGTAGTCTGTGTGGATGGATTCATGAATGACACCGCTCTCATGGCAGACGTTATCCTGCCGCCGGCGTTCATGTTCGAGCGCGAGGAAGTGCTCGGCTCCTTCCTGCACAACTACGTCAACCTGTGCGCCAAGGCCGTGGAACCTCGCGGCCAGTGTCGGGCCGATTTCGATATCATAAACGACCTTGCCTCACGCTTGTCATCACCTCTTGAATTCCCGCCCCCGGAGGATTGCCTTAAAGAGGGACTCAAGAAGGCTGACCTCTCCCTTGATGAATTGAGGACAAATGGTTTCGTCAAGGCGGACCATCCGTATGTGGCGTTTGAAAATATGGAGTTCGGCCACCCGGACGGGCTGTACCGATTCCCGGAAGAGCTTTCGCCGGAGCCGGAACGTGACCCGGATTACCCGTTGCAGCTTCTCACTCTGGTGCGCGGCAAATACGAACATTCACAGATACCGGAGGCGGACCAGCGCGGCATTCCGCAGATATGGGTATCCAAGCAGAACCCGGCCTGGGCGGCCCTCAACCCGGCACAGGATGCCTACCTTGTCACCGAGGCCGGAGCCATGCAGGTAAAAGTAGAAACCACCAAGGACCTGCACCCGCGCGTGGTCATCATGCGCCGGGGCGGATGGATGAAATTCGGCCACTGCGCCAATGTGATAATTACGCCCATGAACACCGATATGGGCGATGGAACGGCCTATTACAGCCAGACATGCAGGCTGGAGAACAGGGAATAATCTGTTGAAAAGGCCGCCCCACATGGGGTGGCCCTTTTGCGGCTCATCCGGGTTGAGCGTATTTCTTCAAAAAAATATAGCATAGGATTGCCCTTGATCTTCATTAAATAGGAAGGAAAAAAGGGAAGAAAAGAGGACAGAAAAGGCAAAGAATTAAGATGCCTAAGGCAGCCCTCCCCGGGCGGGGTTCATTTTTTGTTGGGGCAAAAAAAGGGACTAAAAAAAGCCCCTTTCCAAATTTGGCCGCAGGGTGCTTTGGTCAAGAATCCGATCCAAGAGGAATCGCTCCCAGCCATGAAAAGTATAGGCGCTTCCTTCCTATATGGGGAGGATTGTTAATAATGTTCTTTCGGATTCCGCAAATAAAAGCCGTTTTTTCCTCTTGGTCGGCTTCTAACCCAAAGTACCCTTAACCGCTGTTGCAGTTCATGGAAGAAAGGTTGAAAGAAAAGGCAGGTGCAAACGATATCGTACTTGCCTTTCAGGTCAAAACTCTCCACATCCTTTTTGCTGGTCCTTACAACGACCCGCAATGGCGGGAGCAGCTTAGAAGCAGTTCATCGTTTTGCGGTCAAACGAAACCGGACAAGGCGGGAGTCTTCGACCGGATTGGCCTTTTCGTTAGCAGAGCGATGATTCTGATTCTTGCTGCGGGAGCCTCGATCACACCGCAAAAAAAGCGTCTTTTGGTTACTTTTGGACGCTTTGGCCCAAAAGTAACTCGGCCCGGAGGGGACAAAACCTCTGTGCTCGTTCTTCATCGTCACCGCAGGTGGCCTTCCATATATCTTTACCTCTTCCTCTGCCTCTTCAAAAAAATACACTTTAATAAGATGACCCCCTGTTCAATTTTTAGTCTTCAGCCTGTCCAAGCATGAACACACCGAACGCTCCCAATAAATTCGGCAGGAACTTGATGACCCGTCCCTTGCTTTCGTGATGATGCGTGGACAATGCAACCTCCCGAACGATGG
>JAFLJW010000328.1 GCA_022712815.1 Pseudodesulfovibrio sp.
ATAGATTCTCGGGTCCTGAGAGGTAATGCCCTTGGGACAGACACCGATGTTACAGACGTTGCAGCGATCCTTTTCGGAACCGAGGCAACCGGCACCGGCCTGCATGACGTATTTTCCGGTCTGCACCATGCTCGCGCCGAGCATCATGAGCGCGGCGGTGTTGGCGGCCAGATTACCGTTCTTGCCGATACCACCGCCAGCAATGAGCGGGATTTCGTTCTGGGCACCGGCCACGCACAGGGCCTTGTAGCAGTCGCGCAGGTTGGAAGCGATGGGATGGCCCATGTGATTCATGGAAACATTGTACGCCGCGCCAGTACCGCCGTCTTCGCCATCAATGGCAAGAGCGGCCGCGTAGGGATTGCGGACAAGGTTGTTCAGAACCGCAAGAGAAGTCGAAGATGCGGAGATCTTGGGATAGACCGGGACGCGGAATCCCCAGGCCATTGACATGGACTGGATCATCTTGGCCACGGATTCCTCAATGGAATACTGGGTCTGATGCGTGGGCGGACTGGGCAGGCTGACCCCCTTGGGCACACCGCGAATGGCCGCGATCAACTTGTTGACCTTGTGCCACATGAGCAGTCCGCCATCACCGGGCTTGGCACCCTGACCGTACTTGATCTCAATGGCGCAGGGATCGACTTTCATCTCCGGGATGGCGTGGATGATTTCATCCCAGCCAAAATACCCGGATGCGATCTGCAAAATGACGTATTGCAGGAATTCAGAACGCAACAAACGCGGAGGACAACCGCCCTCACCCGTACACATGCGCACCGGCATGTTCATCTCTTTATTGAGATATGCAACGCCCATCTGGAGTCCTTCCCACATGTTCGGGGAAAGAGCACCAAAGGACATGCCGCCGATGACCAGCGGGTAAATCTCACGAACCGGCGGTTTCCAGCCGTTCTCCATGTGACATTTGATCTCGGCTTCCGGGGACAAAACGCGACCCAGCAACGTGCTAATCTCGAACTCGTGCCGACCGGCATCGAGCGCAGGGTCGGTGAGCATGGAGATACGAATGAACTTGAGCTGATCGAGCAGACTGTCACTGCTGTTCCTGCGTCCACCGCGAGTGCGGGACTGGCCGCCGCGGTTGTTCTGGAACTGCAAGGTGGTGGAATCCTCCTGACGGCTCGGCTCAATGGCGTTGTTCGGACAGACCATGTTGCACATGGCACAGCCGATACACGCATACGCCGGGTCCGTACGCTGACGGATACCGTAGAAGGTGGAGAATTCATTGGACGGTTTGGCCGCCAGCCCCATGGATGTCTTTATCTCGCGCTTGCGAAAAACGCCGAGTTCAATGGCATTGACCGGGCATACGGATGTACACCGCCCGCATTTGGTACAGGTATGAATATCCCACTTGATCTGCCAGGGCAGATCCTTGCGGCTTAGCGTTGAAGGAGTAATGGGTCTTTCTGAGAGCATTGGACAACCTCCCGGCAATCAGGTCCTACAATCGCCGTATCAAGATGCATGGGTTGAAAATCTTTACTTTTGTCACGATCGGGGATGGCGGCATTGAGTCCGCATATCTCGGAAGAGAATGCGAAAACACCGGCCTCGCCGTCACCGCCCACTACGCCGGGCCGCAATTTCTTGCGATCCTGAGCCATGAACATGGTCCCATCAGCCAGACAGCCGATGATACAGTTCGGGCCGTCGATAATGAGCTTGCGGCATGATCTCTTCAGGTTGGACAGGAGTTCCCGATCCTGATGATCAGCCATCTCGTCATCATTCATGGGCGTGATCACATGCTTGTAGGCGCGGATATCCAGCCCAAGCTTTTTGGTCGTGAAATGCGCTATATGAGTGAAAACCTCGGAGTCGGACTGATAGCCGGAGTACCCGGTAACGCCACGAGACTGGAGGTATTCCTTGATGGGAATAAAGGCGGTGTTCTCGCCATTGGTCATGGTGCCGATACCTTCGATAAAGAAAGGATGGCAGGCATACAGGTTGATGGCGTAGTTGGTATTCTGCCGCCCCTGAGCCAATATATGCCGGGCGTGGATTTCCTCACGGCCAAGTTGCAAATACTCGCCCATCTCCAAGGGGTCGCCGACTTCCTTGATCATGATCGTGTCGGGCCAGAAGGAGAAGACCATGATATCGCCGGTCTCCTCGCCCTCAATACGCAGATCAAGGCGCATCTGCACCAGACGCGGCCCCCACTCTGCTTCGCTCAACCCCTTCCACTCGGAAGGCATCTCGTAAGCGATGGAGGCGTAGGTCCCACGCTTGGGTGTCCCCGCAGGCGGCTCGGTATCTGGAGTGAACATAGCGGAATATTTCGATCTGAATCCCTTTTCCGCCATGTATTCATAAACTCGTTGCAGTCCTGTCTCAGTAAAAATACCGGACAGGATTGGGTACTCTTTCAGCTCTTCAAAAGGTCCGCCAAGACCGCTCAGATACAATCCCACACCAGAACCGTCATGCCCTTCCTTCATTACGTTCAGGGCGTCGATGGCGCGCATGGGTGACACCGGGTCACGGCTTGTAAGCGCAAATAATCGGCACATGGTCTCGATTCTCTCCACAATTAAAAGTATCGGTTCTTGTTCAGAAGAATTCTGCATATTGACCAACTGACCAGAAAGTCAAAGGAAAAACCGCAATATGCCGGATGATTCTGACCGTCACCACAGCCCGGGAGATATACTTTGCAGGTCGAAAAACTCCAAAAAGAGACTTTTTTCTCTACTATCAGGCCTGTAACCGCATGTGATTCACAAATTTGCAACAAAAAATGAATTTCTTTCCGCTACGAAATGAGTGCAACCACCATCTGTCCCGGCAGGCGAACGTAGACTAAAACCGGAAAGCCTGCAACCATGGTATCTCCGCTGAATTTTACAGTATTGTCATAACCGTTCAAAGAAATAGAGTGTGCTCTTATTTTTTATCCTGCTCAAAAAATACCCGCTGATTCCAAGTTTAGAAAAACCCGGCCAGAAGCCGGGTACAAAAATGTATCTGTTACCAGTCCCGATTTCGGGTTCATCCGGGCTGAGCGTACTTCTCCCCAAAAAACACCGCACAAGGTTGCCTTTCTATCTTCATTAAATATGAACAAAAAAAGAGAAAAAACAGGAAGAAAAGGTAAAGAAATAAGATGCCTGACGGCAGCCCTCCCCGGGCGGGGTCCGTTTTTTTGTTGGGGCAAAAAAAGGGACGAAAAAAACCCCTTTCCAAACTTGGCCGCAGGGTGCTTTGGTCAAGAATCCGATCCAAGAGGAATCGCTCCCAGCCATGAAAAGTATAGGCGCTTCCTTTCTGTATGGGGAAGATTGTTAATAATGCCCTTTCGGATTCCGTCCACAAAAGTCGCTCTTTCCTCTTGGTCGGCTTCTAACCCAAAATACCCTTAATCGCTGTTGCAATTCACGGAAGTAAAGTTGGAAGAAAAGGCAAGTGCAGTCGAGATCGAGGGAGCCTTTCGTCATCTTTTTCCACATCATTTTTGCTCTCCCATACAACGACCCGCAATAGGCGGGAGCAGCTTAGAAGCAGTTCATCGTTTTGCGGTCAAACGAAACTGGACAAGGCGGGAGTCTTCGACCGGATTGACCTTTTCGGTAGCAAAGCGATGTTACTGATTATTGCTGCGGGAGCCTCGATCACACCGCAAAAAAAGCGTTTTTTGGTTACTTTTGGACGCTTTGGCCCAAAAGTAACTCGCGCCGGAGGGCGTGAAACCGCTTTGTTCGTTTTTCATCGTCACCGCAGGTGGCCCTCCAGCTCTCTCCCCTCTTCTTTCTTTTCAAAAA